>JAYUCR010000497.1:0-17571 GCA_043740165.1 Acidobacteriota bacterium
CGCCATTCGGAAAGTCGAAAACGACGATGTGACGCGAAAGCGCGTCGGCGCCGAGCACCAGGCTCACGCGTGGGGCGCGCTCGGGAAGGAGCGCCGCGAGGCGCCGCGCCAGATCGAGCGGGACCACCCGCAGCGGGTCGAGGATCAAGCCACCCGCCTCCAGGCCTTCGAGACGCCGCGGCGCGGCCGCGATCCCCGCTCCCGCGCCGTCGACGAGCTGCACGACCGCGCCGGACTTCTCCGGGGTGGCCGCGCGCTCCGAGCGATCGATCAGTGACGCCGCGGAGGCGGTGTCGACCAGGGCGACGCGCGAGACGCCGTCCTGGAGATGAACATCGATCAGCGGCCGCAGCCCCACGAGGCGCAGGCGCGATCCTCCGCCTCGGACCGCGCCCCTCTCAAGGGCGATCCGGCGTCCTGGATAGTTCACGGTCACCCGGAAGTCCTTGAGGAGCCCCATGCCGAGAATGCCGTCGAGGGCGCCGCACAACCCGGCCCCGTCGGCAGGCGTGGGGGGAGCGGCCATGAAGTCGACGTCGCGCCAGCGGGTTGCGCCGATGGCGAGGCGTCCGACCCGGCCGGGGCTCACCTCGACCGGCCCGGCCCCGGCGATGCCGCGCGCCTCCCTCGCCAGCGGCTCCCCCAGCCTCAGCCCGATCCGGCGCGCGAACGCTTCATGAAGCGTCAGGCCGTTCGCATCGCCGGTGTCGAGCAGCAGCCGGACGTCGTGCCGGCCATCGATGGTGGCGCGCACGACGACGCAATCGCCCCGCGCCTCGAACGGGAGACCGACCGCGGGCCGCGTCGTTGCGAGCGCCGACCTGGTGAGCACCGCCGCCAGCGCGAGGGCGGCCGCGGGGAGAATCGCTCCCCGGCGTCGGGATCTTCCTCGCGGGGGTGGCACGCGGGCGGGGATCAGGCGACGAGGTTGTAGAGGGTGTCGCGCTGGCGCGGCTGGTATCCGGCATCGCGGATCAGGCGCTCCAGCTCGGTGCGCGTGGTGCAGCCGTGCGCCCCGGCGGCCTTCACGACGTTTTCCTCGATCATCGTGCTCCCCATGTCGTTGGCGCCGAACTTCAGGGCGACCTGCCCGATCTCCTTCCCCTGAGTGACCCAGGAGGACTGGATGTTGGGGATGTTGTCGAGTACCAGGCGGCTGATCGCCTGGGTGCGCAGGTAATCGGCGCTCGAGACCTCCTGGCCTCCCAGGGCGGTGTTCTCCGCCTTGTAGGTCCAGGAGATGAAGGCGGTGAAGCCGCACGCCCCGCGCCCCAGGCTGATGTCCTGGAGCCCGCGGATCTTCGCCATGTGCGTCACCCGGTCGGCGTAGCTTTCGACGTGGCCGAACATCATCGTGGCGGTGGTCGGGAGGCCCGTGCGGTGGGCGGTCTCCATGACCTTCAGCCAGTCGTCCGACATCGTTTTCAGCGGCGAGATGCGCTGCCGCACCGCGTCGACCAGGATCTCGCCGCCGCCCCCGGGGATGCTGCGGAGCCCGGCCTCCTTGAGGCGCCTCAGGACGGTCTCCACCTCGAGCCCCGAGACGCGGCCGATGTGCTCGATCTCCGACGGCGAGAAGGCGTGCACGTGCAGCTGCGGAAAGCGCTGGCCGATGGCGCGCAGCAGCTCCTCGTACCACTCGATCGACAGGTCGGGGTGGTGCCCTCCCTGCATCAGGATGCCGGTGCCGCCGAGCGCCAGGGTCTCCTCGATCTTGGCGAACAGCGACTCCCTGGTGTGCAGGTAGCCTTCCGGATCGCCCGGGTCGCGGTAGAAGGCGCAGAACGAGCAGCGCGCCACGCAGACGTTCGTGTAGTTGACGTTGCGGTCAACGATGTAGGTGACGATCGGCTCGGGGTGCATGCGGCGGCGCACCATGTCGGCCGCCAGGCCGAGGTCGAGGAGGGGCGCGTCGCGGAACAGCCGCAGCGCCTCCTCCGGTGTGATCCGCCGCCCCTCCGAAGCCGCCGCTGCGAGGATCGAGTCGACCGCGCCCCCGGATCGGCGCCGGGCCAGGCGTTCCACGCCCACGTCCGGACTCTCGATCACGACGCGGCCCTCTCGCCGGAATCGGTGACCGCCGCCTCGTCCCCCAGGAATCGGAGCGGGCGCGGCGGAGGGATCAGGGCCAGGTCATGCGCCCTGCGGAAGAACAGCTCGAGGCTGCGCCGTTCCTCCGGCCCGAGCTGGTGATGAATGTTCTGGCGCAGGTAGTCGGCGACCGAGGACTCCGGCAGGCCCAGGCGCCTGCCGTGCTCGCGCGCGATGTCGTCGATGTGCTCGAGGCCGTGGCGGAGCGATTCGGCGAACGGCCGCGCTCCGTCGGGGAGGGCGGTTCCCGGCCGCACCGCCCAGGCGGCGAACACGAACGGAAGCCCGGTCATCGCGAACCACTCGGCGGCGAGGTCGTACACCTCCAGCCCGACTGTCGCGCTCGTGAGAGCCGGATCGCCGATGAGCAGCGCCGCGTCGGCGCGCTGCAGCATGGCGGGGAGGTCCGGCGCCTGTTCGGTGAAGGTGATGCCGGTGAGCCGGCGGTGCGCCAGCACGACGCGCAGGAGGGCCGCCGACGTGCGCGAGCTCTCGTCCAGGGCGATGTGCCGCACCTCTTCCAGCGGCCGCCGGCAGGCCAGATAGACGGAGCGCGCCCGGCGCCGTGCCGCCACGCAAAGGAACGGCAGGAACGACACGCCGGCGAGGCGCTGGTACTCGATGACCGGGATCAGCCCCACATCCACGGTTCCCTGGCGCAGCTTGTCGGGGATGCGCGCCGGCGGTTCGCCGATGAGGTCGATACGGTCGCGCACGGCACCGGTGCGGAAGCCCCAGATCAGGGGCGCGGCGTTGACGTACGGCACGGTGGCGACACGAAGGGATGGCATCGGAGACCAGCACCTCGGAGGGATCGGTGAAACCAGGAACGGCGCATTCTACCAAATCGACAGGAGGCGTCAATCCAACGGGCCGCGGGAGTTTCCGGTGCCGCACCCTGCCGCGCCCGCCCCGGAGTTCTGCTAATCTGGCGCCGTGAAGCGCCCCTGGCTGCAGATGCTCTACCTTATTTATTGCGCCGAGGCGGGGCTCTACCTCCTGCTCGTGCCCTGGTCGGCGTTCTGGGGCCGGGTGGTGCTGTCCTGGTCCGGCACGCTGCGTGAGGTGCTGCAGAGCGGCATGACGCGGGGTGCCTTCTCGGCGCTGGGTGCTCTGATCCTCACCGTCGGGGGCATCGACCTGGTCCGCTTCTTCCGCACGACGAGGGCCGCGTGAAGGAAGGCCTCGACGGCGGTCTCCCCGGCGTCTGCTTCGTGACCGACCGGCATGCCGCCGGGGATCGCCCGATCCTCGACGTGGCGGCCGCCGCGATTCAGGGCGGGGCGGCCTTCATCCAGGTGCGCGAGAAGGACCTTCCGGCGAGGGAGCTCCTGCGCCTCGTCCTGGATCTGCGCTCCGCGGCGCACGCCATCGGGGCGGAGCGGGTCCGCATCGTGGTAAACGATCGGCTGGACGTGGCGCTCGCCGCCAAGGCCAGCGGGGTCCACCTGCCGGCGACCGGGCTCCCGGTGGCTGCAGTGCGGCAGAAAGTGGGACGCAAATTTCTCATCGGCCGGTCGGTGCATGGCCTGGCCGAGGCGCGGGAGGCGGAAAAGGCCGGGGCGGACTACCTCGTCTTCGGGCCGATCTTCCCCACCCCGAGCAAGATCGGCCTCGGGGAACCGCAGGGGACGGCGGCGCTCGCGAAGCTGGTCCAGTCGGTGCGGCTGCCGGTCTGGGCCATCGGCGGCATCCACGCCGAAAATGCCGCCCTGCTGCGCGGCACCGGGATCGCGGGGGTGGCGGCGATCACCGCCATCGCCGCAGCGCCGGATCCGGCCGCGGCGGTGCGCGCCCTGCGCGCGGCCCTGGCGAACACTCCAACGGGCAGCTAGGGCCGCAGCAGGCTCGCCGGGGCAGCCGTCCGGGCGAGCTGGCCGCAGGCGGCCCCGATGTCGCGCCCCTTGCTCCAGCGGATCGAGGCCGGAACACCGTGCGACAGCAAAACGTCCCGGAAACGGGCCGCGACCCCCTCGGCGGGTGTGCGGAACCCCCCCACGCCGGTCTCGTTGTAAGGGATGACGTTCACCTTGGCGCGCAGCCCCCGCAGACAGTTGGCGACCTGCTCGGCGTCGTGGCCCGCGTCGTTCACCCCCGCGAGGAGGATGTATTCGAACGTGATGCGCTCGCGCGGCCGGAGCGGGAAAGCCCGGCAGGCGCGCAGGAGCGCCTCGAGGTTGTACTTGCGGTTCACCGGCACGAGCCGTTCCCGCAGGGAATCGTTGGCGGCGGAGAGCGAGATGGCGAGGCGGGGGCGCGGGTTCTCGCGCGCCAGCCGCTCGATGCCGGGCACCAGGCCGACGGTCGACAGCGTGACGCGGCGGGCCTGCACGCCGAACCCACGCGCATCCACCAGGATGCGGAAGGCGGCCATCACCGCGTCGTAGTTGTGCAGCGGCTCGCCCATCCCCATGAACACGATCCGCACGGTGCGCAGGTCGACTTTGTTGTCGCGCGCCAGCGCCGCCACCTGTCCGACGATCTCGCCCGGGGTGAGCTGGCGCACCAGCCCCATCGTGCCGGTGAGACAGAAGCCGCAATCGAGAGCGCAGCCGACCTGCGACGAGATGCAGAAGGTGATGCGCGCGCCATGCACCATGTGCACCGCTTCCACCTCGCGGCCATCTTCGAGGCGAAGCAGGTATTTGCGCGATCCGTCCGCCGAGACCCCGGCCAGGTTCGCCTCCGGCCAGGCGATGCGGAACGACGTGCCGATCGCCCGGCGGAGCGGGGCCGGCAGGTCGGTCATGGCGTCGAACGACGTCGCCTGGCGTCCATACATCCAGTGGAAAATCTGGTCGGCGTGGAAGCGGCGCCCGGTGAGCGGGGCGATGGCCTGGCCGATCAGCTCGCGGTCACATCCGTACAGGTTGATCACGGTGTCGGCATTCTAGCCCGGGCTATCGCCGGGCGGGCGTCCTGAGGTCGATGCGCGGGTCGAGGATCGGGTAGAGCAGGTCGACGCCGAGGTTCACCAGGACGAAAACCGCGGTCAGCATCAGGACGCACCCCTCGACCACGGGAACGTCCTTGAGGGCGATGGCGCGCGCCAGCGCTTTCCCAAGGCCGGGCCAGGCGAACACGAACTCGGTCGCCACCGCCCCTCCGAGCAGCGTCCCCAGGTTCAACCCGAGCACCGTCAGGACCGGGGGGAGCGCCGAGCGCAGGGCATGGTTCAGGAAGACGCGCAGGCGGGCGCTTCCCTTGGCCGAAGCGGTGCGCAGAAACGCCGCGTCGCCGGTTTCGAGCAGGCTGGCCCTGGTGATCCGCGCCACGGCGCCCATGGAAACCAGCGACAGCGTGACCGCCGGGAGCACCAGGTGATCCCACTCCGGCAGGCGCACCGTGGTGAACGGCAGGAGCATCCCCTCGAGGCCGTACCCGGCCACCGGCAGCCAGCGCAGGCGCGACGCGAAAACCAGGATGAGCAGAAGGCCCAGCCAGAAGGCCGGTGTCGAGGCGCCGAACAGCGCCAGAGTCAGGACCGCCGTGTCGAGGGCGCGGCCGCGCCGCCAGGCAGCGAGGGAGCCGAGGAAGAGGCCGCCGGCGGCCGACAGCAAGACCGCGGTCCCCGCGAGCACCAGCGTCGGCACAATGTGATCCCCGATCACGGCCGAGACCGGTCGGTTCTGAACGTAGGAGCGGCCGAGATCCAGCCGGGCCAGCCGGCCGAGGTAATGCAGGAACTGCAGGGGAGCCGGATCGTCGAGCCTCCATTCGGCGCGGATCGAGGCGAGCACCTCGGGGTCGAGCGACTGGCCTCCGGCCAGCAGGCGCGCCGGATCGCCGGGGAGCAGGAACAGGAGAACCCAGACCAGCGTCGCCGCGGCCAGGAGCACGGGGAAAAGACCGAGCAGGCGGCGGAGGACGTAACGGGTCACTCAGGAGCCTTGTGGCTTTTCGATCCGCAGCCGCTCGAGCGGGATGCGGAATTCGCCCAGGGGGGTGAAGACGATCCCCTTCACGTACCCCTTGAAAAGCGTTGCCGACTGGAAGTAGTTCAGGAACAGCCAGACGGCGTCGTCCATGACCGCGATCCGCTCGGCCTGCCGGTAGAGCGCCGCGCGCGCCCCCGGGTCGGAGAGCGCCAGCGCCTTGTCCACCAGGTCATCGAACGCCGGGTTGCGGTACCGGAAGTAGTTGCCGAGCGGGCCGACATTTTTCGAGTGCAGCTGCAGGCGCAGTACGGCGTCGGCGTCCGGGTAGTCGAGGTACCAGCCGAACCGGAACATCTGCGCCTGTCCCGGCTCGGTCGCGGTCCCCTCCACCGCCTTGAGATAGGCCCCCCAGTCGACCTCGCGCAGAGCGATCTCGACGCCGATCTTCTTCAAGTCGGTCTGCACTTGTTGCGCGATCATCCGGTTCTCGTCGTTGGTGTTGTACCAGAGGCCGATCGGCGCCAGCCCCTTGCCGCCGGGGTATCCGGCGCGGGCCAGGAGGGCACGCGCTTTCGCCTCGTCGTGCGGGTAGCCGGGGAGATCGGGATCGTAGCCCGGGATTCCGGGCGGGATGATGCCGCGGGCCGGGCTGTTCCCGCCCGGAAGGAGAACGTTCCAGAGGTAATCCTTGTCGACGGCGTAATTGATCGCCTGGCGCAGGGCGACGTTCCCCTTGAACGGCGGCCGGTCCAGGTTGAAGCCGATGTAACCGACCCCGATGAAGGGATAACGGTGCACATCGTTCTGGAGATCGGGCCCGATCTCCTGCGGCACCTCGTCGAGGCTGTCGAGCCCGCCGGCCCGGTACTCCTCCAGCGCGGTCTGCCGGTTCTCGATGATCCGGACGAGAACCCGATCGAGGGTCGGCCGGCCGCCATAGAACTGATCGAACGCGGCCATCTCGATGATGCTCGACTGCTCCCATCTCACGAAGCGGAACGGGCCGCATCCGACCGGCGCGCGCAGGTACGATTTGGAAGCCCCCTCGTACGCTTCGCGCGGCACGATCGAAGCCCCGATCATGGTCAGCATCCCGAGGAAGGGAGCGAACGGCTTGGAGAGCCGCAGCACGACGGTCCGGTCGTCGGGGGTGGAGAGTCCGGAGATCCGGTCCGCCTTGCCGTCGACGAAAGCGCCCGCTCCGGCCACCGGGTCGAGCAGCCAGCGGCGCGGCGAGTTGGTCGACTTGCGCAGCAGCCGCTCGAACGACCAGGCGACGTCGTCGGCGACCAGCCGGCGGCCGTTGTGGAAGCGGACGTCGTCGCGCAGATGAAAAGTGTATGTCAGCCCGTCCGGTGCTATCTCCCAGGATGCCGCCACCGCCGGGACGACGGCGAGCGTCTCCGGGTCCATCGCCACGAGCCCGCGGAACAGATTCAGGACCACGGACTCGGAAAGGTTGTCGGTGACCATCGCCGGATCGAGCGACGGCGGATCCTCGCGCAGGCGGAAGCGGAAGACCTGCTCCGGAGAGGCATGAGAGGGGGCCGCCTGGCGCCCGCAACCTGGGGTGACCACCGCCAGACCCAGCGCCGCCGCCAGGGCGCACAGCGACAGTAGACGGCTTGTGGAAATTTTCATGTGGAAAGGCTCCGTCGGCGCGGGTCGAGATGGTCGCGCACCCCGTCCCCCAAGAGGTTGAACCCCAGAACGGCGAGCACGATCGCCAGCCCCGGAGCGAGGCAGACCCAGGGGCGGGCCAGGAAGTGCGCCTGCCCCTCGGCCACCATCGTTCCCCACGACGGGAGCGGCGGTCGCGCGCCGACCCCGAGGAACGACAGCCATGCCTCCATCAGGATGTTGCCGCCGACCCCGAGCGTGGCGACGACCAGGAGCGGCCCGATGGCGTTCGGCAGCAGGTGGCGCAGGACGATGCGCACGCCGCCCGCCCCCGCCGCCCGGGCGGCGCGGGCGTACTCCTCCTCGCGCAGGCGGAGCATCTCCCCGCGCACCAGGCGCGCGATGCCGGCCCAGCCGATCGCCCCGAGGACCAGAAGAATGATGGCGAGCGACGGCTCGGGCAGGAGCCGGAGAAGAGGGGTCGATTCCGGCTCCGGCACCGAGGCGATGATCGCCAGCGCCAGAAGCGGCCCCGGCAGCGCCAGCATCAGATCCACGGCGCGCATCAGCAGGGCGTCGATCGGTCCGCCCAGCCATCCGGCGATCGCTCCAATCGCCGTGCCGAACAGGAGCGCCAGGCCCTCGCCGAACACCGCCACGCAAAGCGAGATCCGCGCGCCGTAGAGGAGCCGGCTCAACTGATCGCGCCCCATCGAGTCGGTGCCCAGGAGATGGTCGCGATCGGGCGCGGTGGGGGGGGTCACGTCACGCGGCGCCACCTGATCGTACGGGCCGAAACCGGCCACCCTCGTCAGCGCCGGCGCAAGCAGAGCCCCGGCGCAGAGCAGCAGCACGATCAGCGCGCCCAGCCGGAGCGACAAGGTGCCGAGGGGATCGGAAATCGCCGTGGGGGAAGCACGAGGTGCGGAGGGCGGTGTGGAGCGCGTGGCGTCCGGCTTCACGCGGCGGACTATAGCACAGCGGTTGATCGGGTGCGGGTGATGTGCTAGCTTCGCGGCCCGATGAACCGTGACCACGTGCGCTTTCTCGTCTCGGGGATCGTCTTCGGATTCCTGGTCGGTTATGTCGTCGCCTACGGCATTCACGAGCCGCGGGTGAAGGGAGACGCCGATCCGGTGCCCCAGGCGGGGAATCTCGGCATGACGGAATCGGTGGCCGCGGCGCCTGCCGGGGGCGGTGCGCCGGGGGCGGAGGGCGCGCCGATGGCGGGCGGCCCCGGTGCCGAGGCGATGATGGCGCAGGTATTCCAGCAGGTCGGCGCTCTCAAGGAAGCCATCCAGAAGAATCCCAAGGACGCCGATGCGCTGATCCACCTCGCCAATTTTTATCAGGATGCCGGCAAGTTCGACCAGGCGGTGGACTTCTATCAGCAGGGGCTGGCGGTGCGGCCGGAGGATGTCGATGCGCGCACCGACCTCGGCATCTGCCTGCGCGAGCTGGGCAGGACCGACGAGGCGATGGCCCAATTCAAGAAGTCGGTCGAGCTCAACCCGGGTCACTGGCAGACCTGGCTCAACATGGCGGTGGTCAGCCTGTTCGATCGGCACGATCCGGAGGCCGCGGCCGCGGCCCTGGGCCACCTGGAAGCGTTGAACCCTTCCTTCAAGGACCTGCCGATGCTCAAGGAGGCGATCCGCAAGGCCCGCTCCGAGGGAAAACCCGCCGGATCCTGAGAACGGACCCTCCCGTCGCCCCCGCCGTTTGACTTCCGCCTTGCGAAACCTACATTTGGACCCGGTGTCGGGGCGTGGTGTCCCGAGCGGGGCAGCTTCGTGATCGACGACGAACTCCTGCAAGAACTCCTCTCCAAGGCGAGCGGCCTCTACAACAATGGGGAATACCGCGGCGCCATCAACGTCTGGAAAGAGGTGCTTCAGCTTGATGGCACCAGCCAGAAGGCCCGCGAGGGGATCCAGATGGCCACCCTCCTTCTGGCCGGCTGGGAAACCCCGGCCGAGGAGGGGAGCGACGCGGCACCCGCAGCCCCGTCCGATGGCGCGCCCGCGGACTCCGCCGGCCTGTCGCGCCAGGAGATCGAAGCGCGCCTGGATGCCGGGGTCGCCCGGGTCCATGCCCTCCTGAAGGAGCGCAAGTACTCGGAGGCGGTCGAAGGGGCACGGGGTCTGGTGCCGATCGATCCCGACAGCGACGAGGTGCAGCGCCTGGTCGAGGAGGCGCAACAGGCGTTCGAGTCGGCGCCGTTCATCGAGGAACACCTGCTCCTGGCGCGCGAGCTGGCCGCGCAGGATCGCTTCGATGAAGCGGAAACCGAATGCCGCAAGGTGTTCGCGCTCGACCCGACCAACCCCGAGGGACACGCCCTGAGCGCCGATCTCCGCCGCCGTTCCACGGCGGCCGCCGGATCGAATCCGGAGCCGGTGCGGGCCCAGGTGCATCTCGAGGAGCTGCCCGATGTCGGCGGCAGCACCGTCAAAATCGACCTGTCGCAGATACTGTCGCAGCGGTCGGCCCCGACCTCGGAGGTCTCATCCCCGGAGCCCTCGGCCCCGGCGTCCGATCCGGCCGCCGAGACGATTCCCGAGCCTCTGCCGGACGATATGTTCGAGCTCGACATGGAGCCGGCCATGGCCACGGCACCCGGGCCGGCGCCGGCCCCGGAGGTCGAGGCGAGCCCGGAGTCGGGGACGCCAGGAGAAGCGATAGCTCTGGAGGATGATGACGCCGAAATCGTCGACGCCACGACGGTGGTGCCGCCTTCGCAGCGGCTGGTCCCGCGCGCCGAGGCCCCCGGGGAATCGGCCGAAGATCTGATGAAGCGGCTGGAGCGGAATCCGGTGATTCAGCCCACCCCGGCGCAGGCGGCGGGCAACCCGGGAGGCTGGGAGCAGGAGCTCGAAAGCCTCAACGTCGAAAGCGGCGCGCACGAGATTATCGGCCGCAGCGCCTCGATGACGGCGAGCGCGGCCCCGCAGCCGGAGGGGGAGGCCGATCTCTCCTCCCTGCTCGACGATGACATCGGGTCGATTCCCGGGATGGCGCCCGAGGGCAAGCCACTGCCCGCCGAGTCCGCCGCCCCACAGCCCAAGCCCCGCGCGATGCCACAGGCGCGCGAAACCGAGCGTGAGGCGCCCGGATCCGCGGCGCCTCCCGCCGAGCCGCGCTCGCGCGCGTCGTTGCCGACCTACTTCGCCCTCTTCGGGTTGCTCCTCGTCGTGGCGGGTGGTGCGGCATGGTGGTTTCTCTTTCAGCCGCGCACGGCCGCGGGACGGCCCGCGGCGCCACCCGCCGGGTCACCCCCGTCCGCTTCGTCGGGCCTGCAACCGGCCGGGAACTCCGGCCCGATCCCGACGCCTATCGGCTCGACTTCAAAGCAGGCGATCCAGTCGCTGCATCCTCAGGAAGAGGCCCCGGCCCCGGCCGCTCCGGCGGACTCCGGCACCACGACTCAGGCGCAGGCGCCCGAACCGGCGCCGGCCGAGGGAACGCAAAATGTCCCGGCGCCACCTCCCGCGGCCGCGGCGCCGGCCGCGCCGGTGGAAAATGCTCCGGCGACGGCCCCGGAAATCGTGGTCCGCCCCAAGTCGCCCGAGGACCTGAATCGCGAGGTGGCGCGGCACATGGCCGAAGGCCGGCGCTTCATGGCGCTGGAAAAGTGGCGCGAGGCGCGCTCCGAGTTCGCCGGCGCATTGGCCCTCGACCCGGTGAATTTCGAGTCCAAGGAGCTTCTCGATCAGACGCAGACGCACGTCGATCAGGAGCTCAAAGTGCAGAAGGAGCTGGACGAGGCGAAGCACGCCTTCACCGACAAGGACTACCAGGGAGCGCTCTGGAAGCTCTATCGCCTGCCGAAGAGTCCCGTCGTCGGCAACGTCGACCTTTACATCCGCAACGCCTGGTTCAACTGGGCCGTCGTCGGCCTGAAGGGCGGCGACGCCACCGACGCGCGCCAGAAGCTCACGGAAGTCCTCTCAACGGACCCGTCCGACGCGGAGGCGCAGAAGCTCCAGGAGATCGCCGTGCGCTACGCCTCCAAACCCAAGGACCGCATCTACTACTCGTTCGTCGACACCCTGCACTTCCGCGCCTTCGATCAGCCGTAGGCGTCGCTCCTCGGACAGACTCCTAGTGCCGGAAGTGGCGCGTGCCGGTGAACACCATCGCCATGCCGTGCTCGTCCGCGGCGGCGGTGATCTCCGCGTCGCGCACCGAGCCGCCGGGCTGCACGACGGCGACGACACCGGCGCGGGCCGCCTCGTCGAGCCCGTCGCGGAACGGGAAGAACGCGTCGGAGGCGAGGACCGTGCCGCGAACCGGCTCCTGCGCCTTCATGATCGCCAGGCGGACCGCATCGACGCGGCTCATCTGCCCGGCCCCCAGACCGACCGTGTGATCGGCGCGCGCCAGGACGATGGCGTTCGACTTGACGTGCTTGGCGACGCGCCAGGCGAAATCGAGGGCCTGGAGCTCATCTTCGGAGGGAGCGCGCCGGGTGACCACCCGGCAGGCGCGCAGGTCGGTCTCCGCGGCGTCGGCGTCCTGCGCCAGCAGCCCGCCTGAGATGCGCCGGAGATCGAGATCGGCGTCCCTCGGGCGGGCCGCGGGGCCGATCTCGAGGACGCGCAGCGCCGGCTTCGCGGCCAGGATGTCGCGGGCCGCGGCGGCGTAGCCCGGAGCGATGAGGCATTCCAGGAAGAGGCCGGTGACCGCTTCGGCCGCCGCGGCGTCGAGGCCGCGGTTGAAGGCGACGATGCCGCCGAAGGCCGAGGTGGGATCGGTGCGCCGCGCCAGGGCGAACGCCTCCGCGGCGGTACCGGCGATCGCGACGCCGCACGGATTGTTGTGCTTGACGATCACCGCGGCTGGCGGGTCGAACTCCCGCACCGCGCGCCAGGCGGCGTCGAGATCGAGGAGGTTGTTGAACGACAGCTCCTTCCCCTGCAGGACGCGCGCCGTGGCGACGGTGCCGGGCGGCGCCCCGGCGTCGGCGTATAACGCCGCTCGCTGGTGCGGGTTCTCGCCGTAGCGCAGCCGGCCCAGGCGGCGGAAGGAGAGCTTCAGCTCCTCGGGGAACGGGTCGGCTTCCGGCGCGGCGGCTCCCTGCGCGGCGGTTTCCTGCATCCCGCCGAAGCGCTCCCGCAGCGTGTCGCGGATGACCAAGTCGTACGCCGCGGTGTGCGCGAAAGCCTTGACCGCCAGCCGGCGCCGGGTCGACTCGGTCAGCCCGCCCACGGCCGCCAGCTCCCGCTCCACGACCGCGTAGTCGGCCGGGTCGACCACGACACCGACGCGCGCGTGGTTCTTGGCCGCCGATCGGAGCATGGCGGGACCGCCGATGTCGATCATCTCGATGATCTCGTCGAGCGGGGCTTCGGGACGCTTCGCCACCGCCTGGAACGGATAGAGGTTCACGACCAGCAGCTCGATCGGGGCGATCCCGGTGCGCTCCATGTCGGCCCGGTGCGGGGCGAGGCCGGGATCGGCGAGGAGACCGCCGTGGATCTTCGGGTGGAGTGTCTTCACCCGGCCTCCCAGGATCTCCGGATGCCCGGTCACCTGGGAAACCTCGGTCACCGCGAGCCCCGCGGAGCGCAGGGCCTCGGCTGTCCCGCCGGTCGAAATCAGGGTGAAACCCAGTTCGAGCAGGCGACGCGCCAGATCGACGATGCCGCTCTTGTCGTACACGCTCAACAGCGCGCGCCGCGGTTCGGCCATCACGGTTCCTTTCCCGGCGATCCGGCCGGCAGGGGCGCCTCCTGGCGATACGGCTGGCCGCTGAAGTCGCCTTCCACCAGCCGCCAGACGTGATCCCAGAGACGCACGATGTCGTTGACGGCCTGCGAATAGGCGAGCGAGGCGATCCCGAACGGCATCGACCGCTCGTCGAGTGCGTCGGGCGAGCGCGGGGTGCCGTCGTCCTTGAACGCCGGGCCGATCCGCTCGTAGTTCGCCCCCGCGCGCCGGGCGCTGTCCATCAGATACCCTTCCGTGTCCCCGGCATCGAGGCGCGGGGCCGGCGCCGGATCGAGGACGAAGGGGATCTTGCCGAGCATGCTCTCGATGTAGGCGCGGTACGGTTCGCGATAGAGCGGCTCGCGCGGATCCGATTCCCGGGCGTTGAGCGGAAAGCTGATGTCGGAGGTCAGGTGGGCCAGCGCCCCCATCTCGAAGGTGAAACGGCGCAGGGCATGCTTCCGCTGCAGCAGGGCGAGGGTCTCCTGCTCCTTGGCGGCCACGGCCGTGGCGGCCAGGCCGGCGCTGCCGTCCGCGAGCTGGTAGTGCACCTCCTCCGACTCGCGCCGCGACGGCTCCGCCATGCCGCGGTTCAAATCGGCGCGGTAATGTTCGAGGATGGCGTTGAGCGCCGGGGGCGTGACTTTCAGGGCGTCGTTCAGCATGCGGGCCCGGGTGGCCGCGGTCCACGCGAACGCCGGCCCCGATCCCGAGGTCGGGAGGATCAAGACGGTGCACAGCAGCGCGGCGCGCGCGGGCCATCGGCGCATGGGCGCATTCTATGCAGTCCGGGCGCGCGTTGACAATGCCGAAATCCGTGTGCTAGTTTCGCGGCCCACCCCCACAGGAGACCTCCTTGAGACAAAGCGGCCGCGTGAAGTGGTTCAACGTCAGCAAGGGGAAGGGCGCCATTCTCGTCGACGGGGGCGAGGAAGTGGCGGTTCAGGCATCGGCCATCGTGCGCGACGGCGTCCGGATCCTGGAAGAGGGCCAGGCGGTGGAATTCGAAATCGCCCAGGGGCCCGCCGGGCCGTCGGCCGAGAAGGTGATCCCGATCGGCGAGATTTCCGAGTAATCGACGGCCATGGAATCGCTCTGGCGTGACGAGGAGGCGAGTGGCCTCGCGGGTCTCGATCTTCTCGTCTACCGCTCGCGCCTGATCGGCCGAGAGACGCGGCTGGTCCTCTGGGGGGGCGGCAACACCTCGTTGAAGCAGGACGAGGTCGATTTCCGCGGCCGCCCGGTGCGCGTTCTGCGCGTGAAAGGGAGCGGCGCCGATCTGGCTGCCGCGCGGCCGGAGGATTTTCCCGGCGTCCGGCTGGACGACATCGAGCCGCTGTTCGAGCGCCCGGCGATGACCGACGACGAGATGGTCCGCTACCTGGCGCACTGCCTCGTCGAGCCGGGAGCGCGGCGGCCCTCGATCGAGACCCTGCTGCACGGGTTCGTGCCCCATCCGCACGTCGATCACACCCACGCCGACGCGATCCTTGCCTTGACCGACACGGTCGACGGGCGCCGGCACGTCGAGGGGGCGTTCGGCGGCGACGTCGTCTGGATTCCGTACCAGCGGCCGGGATTCCGGCTGTCGGTCGAGGTCGGACGCGCGGTGCGCGCGGCACCCCGGGCCCGCGGCCTGGTGCTCGAAAAACATGGCCTGATCACCTGGGGCGCGACCGCCAGGGAAGCCTACGAGGCGACCATCGCCCTGAACAGTCGCGCCGAGGCGTACGCCGGCGAGCGCGGGCGCGGGCGGGCGCCGTTCGGCACCACGGTGCATCCGCCCCTGCCGGCCGCGGAGCGGCGCCGCGCCGCGGCGCGCCTGGCGCCCCGGCTGCGCGGGCTTCTCGGAGGGCGCCCGGGAGCGCCGGGGCGGGTCATCCTGCGATTCGACGACGCGGACGACGTGCTCGAATTCGTCGGCAGCGAGCAGGCGCCGCAGCTCTGCCTCGTCGGTCCGGCCACGCCCGATCACCTGCTCTACACGCGGCCGCGGCCGCTCTGCGTCAGCGCGAAGCACGCCGACCTCGGCACGGAGGCGGGCACGGCCCTCGTCAAGGACGCCCTGCAGCGCGACCTCGACAAGTACGCCGCCTGGTACGAGGTCTACTACCGCAAGCACGCGCGCGGCGGCGAGCCGAAGCTCGATCCGCTGCCGCGCGTCATCCTGATCCCGGGCCTCGGGATGTTCACCGCCTGGAAGGATGCCCGGCATGCCGGCATCGTCGCCGACTTGTACCACCACGCGATCGCCGTGATGCGCGCCGCCCAGGGGCTGGGCGAGTATCGATCCCTGTCGATCCAGGAAACCTTCGACATCGAGTACTGGCCCCTGGAGCTCTACCGGCTGGCGCAGGGGCCCCCGGAAAAGGAGCTGTCGCGACGCGTGGCCTTCCTGACCGGCGCCGCGCGCGGCATCGGACGGGGGATAGCGCTCCGGCTCGCCGAATCCGGCTGCCACGTCGTGGTGACCGACCTGAACCGGGAGGGGGTGGACGACCTGGCGCGGACGATCGTCGAGCGGCACGGGCCGGGGCGCGCGCTCGCTCTCCCGCTGGACGTCACCGACGAGGCGGCGGTCGAGGCCGCCTTCGAGGCCACGGTTCTGGCGTACGGCGGTATCGACATCGTGGTCTCGAACGCCGGCATCGCGCACGTCAGCCCGGTCGATCGGATGGCGCTCTCCGACTGGCGGCGGTCGTTCGACGTCAACGCCACCGGTCATTTTCTGGTGGCGCGCTCCGCGGTGCGCCTGCTGAAGGACCAGGGGACGGGGGGGAGCCTCATCTTCATCGCTTCGAAAAACGTCACGGCCCCCGGCAAGGACTTCGGGGCCTACAGCGCCTCGAAGGCGGCGCAGGCCCAGCTGGCGCGCGTTCTCGCGATCGAGAACGGCGCTTACGGCATCCGCGCCAATCTCATCCATCCCGACGCGGTGTTCCAGGACTCGGGGCTCTGGTCGCCGGAAGTGCGCGAGGAGCGCGCCCGGGCGCACGGCATCCGGGCGGAGGAGATCGAGGAGTTCTATCGCAAGCGCAACCTGCTCGGCGTGCAGGTGACCGCCGAGGATGTCGCCGAGGCGGCCCTGTGGCTGGCCTCCGATCGGTCGGCCAAGACGACGGGGTGCATCCTGGCGGTGGACGGCGGGGTGCGGGAGGCCTTCCCGCGCTGAAGGCCCCGGCTACTTCTTGTCGGGGTAGGACGACTCGATCGGGAAGTAGACGCTGCCGCCACGGTCGATATAGGTCTGCGCCGCGACCCAGGCGATCAGCTTGTTGCTGACGACCTGGGGGTTCTTCTTGACGTTCAAAAGCCCCGGGTCGAGGACGAAAGCCTTCTCGTACGCCTTCACCGCCTGTTCGTAGTGCTGCTCCGCGTCGAGAACGGTCCCCAGGTTGTACCAGGCGAGGGCGTAATTGGGCTGCACCTTGACGGCGGTGCGCAGCGCCGACTCGGCCTCGGACTTGTTGCCGAGCGCCGATCGCACGATGCCGAGGTTGTTCCAGGCGGCGGCGAACTGATCGTCGAGCTCGACCGCCTTCATGTAACGCTCCGCCGCGTCCAGCCGCCGCCCTTCCTTCAGGAGCAGGTTACCCATTTCGTTGAGCAGGTAGGGATTGTCGGGGTAGCGGGCGACCTTCTCCGAGATGACCGCCAGGCCGAGCGGCTGCGCCCGGTTCGGCCGGCGCGCCGGCTCGTGCTTCGCCTCGGGACGGGCCGGTGCGGTGGACGTCGTCGCGGAAGGCGGCGGCGCCACGACGACCGGAGGGGCCGACGGTTCCGGGTTCGCCGGCGGCTCCTGCGCGCCCGCAACCGCGAGGCAGGCGCCAAGCACCACCGGAATCCCCAACAGCCTGTAGGACCTGACTTTCATGACCGCTACCTCATCCCGCGGGCCGCGCCTTCAGCGTGACCTTGTTGTCCTGGGAGTATATCCGGAACTCCACTGCCTCACAATCGACCTTCCCCTTGATCGCGGCCGTCTGCCGCGACACCTCGCGGGCGAAGGAATCGAACCCGATCGGCCGCTGGTCGCCCGCATTCTGGCGCGCCGCGACGAAGCTGTCGTACAGGGTGCGCAGTGCCTCCTCCTGCCCCTGTTGCGCCGGAATCCGGAATGCCTTCTGGGCGGGGGAGCGGCGGGCTGGAGCCCCGGCGATCGGCGCTCCGGCCAAGGTGCCGGCGGCGTGTGCCGCGGCGGCCGGAGATCCCGCGTCCAGGACGCCGGCGACCGTTGGCGGGTCCGGCGCGGGCTGCGCCGCCCCGCCAA
>JAYUCR010000498.1:0-6990 GCA_043740165.1 Acidobacteriota bacterium
TCACTTGCGCGGCAGCAGCGCCGGCAGCACCTCGCGCAGCGCTTGCCGCTGGCTTTCGAAGAGCTGGGTCGTGCCGTGCACGGCGAGATCGATGAGCGACTGCATCTGGGCCATCGAGAACGGGGTCTTCTCCGCCGTCCCCTGCACCTCCACGAAGAGGCCGGCGTCGGTGCGCACGACGTTCATGTCGACATCGGCCTGCGAATCCTCGACGTAATTGAGATCCAGGCAGGCGACACCGCCGACCATCCCCACCGACACCGCCGACACCAGGCCGAGGAGCGGAGGGCCGTTGAGCACGCCGCGGGCGCGCAGCGTCCCCAGCGCCACCGCCATCGCCACGAAGGCGCCGGTGATCGAGGCGCAGCGCGTCCCGCCGTCCGCCTGGATGACGTCGCAGTCGATCCAGAGGGTGCGCGGCCCCATCGCCTTCATGTCGGTCACCGCCCGCAGCGATCGCCCGATCAGGCGCTGGATCTCGTGCGTGCGCCCGGAGGCGCGCCCCTTCGACACCTCGCGCTGCATGCGCGTGCCGGTGGCGCGCGGCAGCATGCCGTACTCGCTCGTGATCCAGCCCTGGCCGGTGTCGCGAAGGAACGGCGGGACGCGGTCCTCCACGCTGGCGGTGCAGATCACGTGGGTCTTCCCCATCTTGATGAGCACCGAGCCTTCGGCGTGCATGTTGACGCCGGTGGTGATGTCGACCGCCCGCAGCTCGCGCTCCACCCTGCCGTCCAGACGCGCCATGGTCACTCCGAAAGGTCGACCTGCTCCAGGCGGCCGAGCGGCCGTCCCAGGAAGCGCGATCCGACCTCGTGAAAACGCTCCGAAGAATCGGTGACGTAGAAATGATCTTCCCCGGTCCCCGCCGCCGCGTCCCGCAGCAGGCGTCCGTCGCTCAACAGGGGGCCGGTCGCCGCCGCGGTCGCCTGCGCCGAATCGATCAGCCGGACTCCCGGTCCGAGCGTCTCCCCGATCACCGTCTTGAGGAGCGGATAGTGCGTGCAGCCCAGGACCAAAGTGTCGATCCCCGTGGTCCGCAGATCGCCGAGGTAGGCGGCGGCCGTCGCGCGGGCGACGTCGTTGTCCACCCAGCCCTCCTCCGCCAGCGGCACGAACAGCGGGCAGGCGCGCGACACGACCTTAGCATGGGGAAGCCGCCGGGCGATGGCGCGCTCGTAGGCGGCGCTCCGGATAGTCGCCGCCGTGCCGATGACGCCGATGGCGCCGCCCCGCGTGACGCGACAGGCGGCTTCGACCCCCGGATCGATGACCCCCAGCACCGGCCCCTTCATCTCGCCGCGCAGTGCGTCCAGCGCCACCGCCGACATGGTGTTGCAGGCGACCACCAGCATCTTGACGCCGCGCCGCAGCAGGAAGCGCGTCCCTTCCACGGCGTAGCGCACCACGGTCGTCTCGGATCGGGTGCCGTACGGCACCCGCGCCGTGTCCCCCAGGTAGATCAGCCGCTCGTGCGCCGGCAGCGTGGCGCGCAGCGCCTGGTAGACGGTCAGGCCGCCGATGCCGGAATCGAACACCCCGATGGCGCCGTCCGGGCTCGGCGTCACGGGCCGCCCGGCAGGCGCACGATCGACATGTCTTTCAGGTAGGCGCGCCGCAGATCGAGATGATCCTTCAGCGTGTCGCGCTCCTCGCCGCCGATCAGGAAACGGACCCGCTTGATCTCCGGCAGGTTGTAGGTGAGGGAGTCGACGATCGAAAAGATGGTCGCCACCTCCTCGGCGCTGCCGCCGGGATGAAGTGACGAGAACTCCTCGCTCAGATCGAGGTAGAGGGTGCCGGAGCGATCCAGGAACACCTCGCGGATGGTGGTGCGATTCGGCACGGTCGGCAGGAGCCCCTCCTGGCGCGGCCCGGCGATCAGCTCCGAGACGATCTGCTTCGCCTGATCGATGACCGAATCGGTCAACAGGATTCTGCGGCTCTCGGGGCCGAGCGCGTCTTCATTGGCGAGCTGAAAAAACAACCGCACCTCGCGCTTGTTCGCCTCGCCGGCCGCCGACGCCGGGACGGCCGTGGGCTCGGAAGCGCCCGGTGCGGCGCCGGATTTGGGCGCGATGCCCGGCGCGGTACCGGGAGCGGCCGACGACTGACCCGTGACGGTGGCGGCGTCAGTGGCCGGAGCCGTGTCGCCGACCGCCGCGGCCTGCTGCGGTTCGCCGCCGCCGCAGGCGACGGCCAGTAGCGGCAGGAGGGCCACCGCCATCCGGGTCGGGACGCCGATCAACGGGGGAACTTCTCGCGGAAACGCCGCACGCTCTCGGCCACCGCCTGCGCCAGGGAGTCCTTGAACGCCGGCTCGCGCAGGCGCTTCTCCTCCTCCGGCGAGCTGATGAAGGCCACCTCCACCAGCACGGCCGGCATCGTCGCCCCCATCAGCACGCGGAACGGCGCCTGCTTGATGCCGCGGTTGCGGACGCCGAGCAGATCGTTCAACCGGTCCTGGATCATCTCGGCCAGATCGCTCGACTCCTTGAGGTAGGCCGACTGGGCCAGGTCCCAGAGGACCATCTCCAGGCCGGTCTGGCCCTGCACGCCGTCGTCGAGGCGCAGGGCGTTGTTCTCCACCGCGGCGACGGCGCGCGCCTCGTCGTCGGTCGCCTGGTAGGAGAGGAAGTAAGTCTCCGATCCGTGCGCGCTGTCGCGCCGCGAGGAATTGGCGTGGATGCTGACGAACAGATCGGCGCGCGCGTGGTTGGCGATGGCGGTGCGCTCGTCGAGGCCGACGGTGCGATCGTCGTCGCGCGTCAGCAGCACCTCGGTCCCCGAATCCCCCTGCAGCCGCGCGCGCAGGCGGCGGGCCACGTCGAGCGTGACCTCCTTCTCGAGGAGCCCGGAGGGACCGCGGGCCCCATCCTCCGTGCCGCCGTGGCCGGCATCGATCACGACGGTGAAGGCGGCCTTCTGGTGCGGCGCCTCGGCGTCCGGCGCCGGCGACTCCCCCATCGCGCCGACCGGCCCGCCGGATGGTCCGCCGGCCGGGCCGCCCACCTGCGCTTTCGTTCCTGCCGGCGGCGCGGAGGCGGCGCCAGGGACCGGTTCCTGCGGCGGCGGGCCGCCGATGCCGGCGCTCGTCTTCGTTCCCGCGCCACTGCCGTGCGCCGCGGTCCCGGTCGGAGCGGCCGGCTCCGGCGTGCCGAGCCGGGTCGCCTGCGTCGGCGCGGGGCGGCGGCGCAGGTCGAGCACCAGGCGGAACGGCTCTCCCATCTCGAACGAGGAAAAGGTGCCGAACTCGGGACCGGTGTAAAAGACGATCTCCGAGGTGCGCGCCCCTTCCGCGATCTTGACCTTCTCCAGGATCGCCCCGCTGAAATCGCGCCGCTTGAACGGCGGCCGGGTCTCCCCCTCGCGCAGCGTGATGTAGACGCGCCGCCCGTCGCCGCGCACCTCGTAAATCGGCTTGCGGGTGAACTCGATGACAACGCGCACCCCGGCGTCGTTGTCGATGGTGCGCAGGGTGAAGGCGAGCGGATCGGCGGCGGCCATGCCGAGCAGCACCCCGCTCAACAGAACGAGGAGCGCTGCGGCGGTCAGGGCACGGAAAGGCATGCGGCGTAGGGCTCCGCGCCCGGAGCCCGCGATGCGGTCCGGGCGGCGAGGCAATCTAACACACGCTCGCCGGGGTCTCAAAGATGCGGCGCCGGCCGGTGATCGAGAAGCTCGCCGCCGTCGAAGAAGCGCGACTGCCAGAGCTGCAGCATCATCAGGTTGTAGATCAGGCGGCCGTTGTCGCGCCGGCGGGAGGTGTGCTCGCGCCAGAGGGCGGTCACGGCCTCGGGACGGAGCAGGCCGCCGCGCGCCACGCGCGCCGGATCGAACGCCGCCTTCAGGAGCGGGTCGAGGGCGCCCATCGTCAACCGCGCCATCGGGATGTTGAACCCGCGCTTGCGGCGCGACACGGTCTCGTGGCTCAGCCGGTCGGCCATGGCGCGCTTCAGGAGCCGCTTGGTGGTCGTCCCCCGCAGCTTGAACGCGGCCGGCAGCCCGGCCACGAACTCCACCAGCGGATGGTGCAGGAAGGGGGCCCGCACCTCCAATGACACCGCCATCGAGGCGCGATCGACCTTGGTGAGCAAATCATCCTGAAGATACATGATGAAGTCGGTCGCGAGCAGCGCATCGAGCGGGTGCCGGAAGGTCCTGCCGGTCCGGATCGCCCGCGTCTCGGCGAGCGGGTCGGCGTCCGGGAGGCGCGCCAGCGCCGATTGCGCCGCGTCGGAGAGCAAGGTCTTCTGCCGCTCCGGGGAGAACGCCCCGAACCAGATCGGATGGCGCTCCTCATCCGGCAGCTCGGCCGACGCCACGAATTTCTTGAGCAGGAACTCCAGGCCGACGTTGGAGAACGACGGAGGGATCGCCTCGACGATGCGGCGGGCCAGCGCGCGAATCGGCCGCGGCAGCCGCGCATACTGCCGCGCCAGCCGGTCCCCCAGGTAGGTCGGGTAGCCGGCGAACAGCTCGTCGGCCCCTTCGCCTCCCAGGGCCACCTTGACGTGGCCCCGGGTGAAGCGCGACAGCAGCCAGGTCGGCAGCACCGACGCATCGGCCAGCGGCTCGTCGAGCACCTGCGCCACGGCGAACAGCGCCTCCACCAGGTCGGCCTCGCCGACCATCACCTCGTGGTGATCGGTGCCGTAGTGCGCTGCCGCGCGCCGGGCCGGGCCGGCCTCGTTGAAGTCCTCGTCGTTCATACCCAGCGCGAAGCTCGGCACGCCGCGCCCCTTGATCTCGACGGCGAGCGCCGCGATGGTCGAGGAATCGACCCCGCCGCTCAGGAAAACGCCGACCGGCACGTCGGCCCGCAGCCGCAGATCGACCGCCTCGTGCAGGAGCCGGCGGAGATGGCGGGCCGCTCCTTCCTCGTCGGGGGGCGGTCCCGGCGCGCCCGTGGCGCCTTCGGCGCCCGTGGGCCCCGCCGCCACACCGACGAAGCGCCGCAGATCCCAGTAGCGCATCGTCCGCACCTGGCCGTTCTCGGCGATCAGCAGGTGCCCGGCGGGGAGCTTGCGGATCCCGGCGAACGGGGTGTGGGGCGCCGGGAAGTAGCCATAAAGAAGATAGCGGGTCAGCGCCGCGAGATCGGGCTCGCGCGGCACCCGGGGGTGCGCCAGCAGCGCTTTGATCTCGGAGGCGAACAGCAGCTCGCCATCCACCTGGACGTAGTACAGCGGCTTCTCTCCGGCCCGGTCCCGCCCGAGCACCAGGCGTTTGCGCACGCTGTCGAAGATGGCGAAGGCGAACATGCCGTTCAGCCGGTGCACGAAGTCGATCCCGTGCTCTTCGTACAGGTGCGGGATCACCTCAGTGTCGCAGCGCGTTTCGAAGCGGTGCCCACGCTCGCGCAGATCGCGCTCCAGCTCGGGCCAGTTGTAGATCTCGCCGTTGCAGATGGCGCGGAAGCGCCCCGACTCGTCGGCGTAGTAGCGCGCCCCGACGCCCAGGTCGATGATGCTCAGGCGCCGGAATCCGAACGTCAGGTGTGGGCTGTCGGCGGCGCCGATCTCGGCGACGCAGGAGCCGTCCGGACCGCGATGCTTCAGCGTCTCGGTCATCGTGGCGAGAAGCCCCGCATCGGGGCTCACCCCGGAGCGAAAATCGGCGACCCCGACGATGCCGCACACGACTAGGAGTGTGTCCGAGTATTCGCCTGGGCCGCGCTGCCCGGCCCGGCGGGCACGAACAGGCCGAACCCGCCCAGCTCCCAGACCGGCCTGAGCGGCATTCTGGCGGCCTCGAAAAGCGGCCCGTACTCCTTTTTGTCGGCCAGGATGTAGGTGGTCGAAGCGCCGCCGGCGCCCTCCGCGAGCGCCTGGCGCATCGCGTCCTGGGTCAGAAGACGGAAGCCGGGGTCGGCGCGGTACTCCTCGAGGTGCTGCGCGACGTAATTGCTCGTGAAGACCCGGCCGGCGCGCGTCACCTGGTAGATGGGGCGCTGCAGATAAAAATTGAGCCCCGGGCGGAACTCCTCGAAGCAGATGACCCGATCCTCGGGCCGCAGCCGTTCCATCAGAAAGCGGCTGAGGGGCCGCGAGGAGCGCGCCGCTTCGATCTGCCGCGACGCGGTCCGCGCCAGCGGCAGGAAGGAGAGAAACGGCAGCACCGCGGCGGCCACGAACAGGAACGGCCGCGTGGTGCGGCGCAGCAGAAAGATCGCCAGCCCCGAGACCGCCAGAGCGGCGGCGGTCAGGTGGAAAATCCCCGCCAGCTGCTGAAGCGATGTGTGCCGGGTCTCCCCCAGCGCCGTCAGCCGCATCGCCGGCCCGGCGACCAGGGCCACCGCGGCTCCGAGAAGACAGGCCACGGCCGCGATCATCGCCCCGACCGACAGATCGTCGCGCTCGATCTTCGACGCCCCGGCGGCGCAGGCGCGCCAGATCAGGCGCGCCGCCAGGATCGCCACCGGCACGGAACAGGGCAGGATGTAGGAGGGCCGCTTGGACGCGATGAGGGAGAAGAAAACGTAGAGGACCGCCAGCCAGACGCCGACGAAACGCGCCGCGCGCGCTTCGGCGTGCAGGCCGGCGTCGACGGGGACCTGTGCCGCGATAGTGGAGCCCGCGCCGGCGGAGCGCGCGCCGGATCCTTCCCGGACGCGGCGCAGGAACAGGCGCACCCCCTGTGTGGTGCACAGCAGGATCCATGGGAAGAGCCCCGGCAGGATGAACTTGAAATAGAAATGGAACGGCCGTGCGGTGTCGTACGGGTTGGAGGTCATCCGCGCGATGTTTTCGCCCAGCACCGCGTAGCGGAAGAATCCCGGGTTGCGCACCTCGACCAGGATGAGCCATGGCGCCACGACGACGAGGTAGGCGAGGAACCCCTTCCCCCAGTGCAGGCGGGCGAGGAGCGCCGGCTTCCGGCGCAGGAGGGACCAGACGACGGCGACCAGCAGCGGCACCACCAGCGCCACCGGCCCCTTGGTGATCGTGCCGACCCCGGCCGCGGCGAACATCACGATCGATCCCCGCA
>JAYUCR010000499.1:0-17441 GCA_043740165.1 Acidobacteriota bacterium
CTTCGAGTACGGGCGGATCGGCCGGATCTCGCGCGAGGCGCCGGTCCTGATCCTCGATCACCTCCGGACCGACGAGCTTCCCGGCGGCGGCGCCAACGCTATCCACAACCTGCGCGCACTGGGCGGGGCGCCCAGGGTGATCGGGCGCGTCGGGGCGGACGAGGCCGGAGAGCGGCTGCTGGGCTTGCTGCGCAAGAACGGTACCGACGTCGACGGCGTCTGGCGCGAACCGGGCTACACGACACCGGTCAAGCGCCGCATCCTGGCCGGCAGCGCCCATTCGGTGCAGCAGCAGATCGTCCGGGTCGACCGCGGCGGCGGCGCCTCCCCGGCCGACGTGGCGTCCCTGACGCGACGCGTGACCGCTGCCGTGGACGGCGTCGCCGGGGTGCTGATCTCCGACTACTCGTTCGGCCTGGTCCACTCGAAGAGCGCCGGGCCGATCCAGGAAGCCATCGCCGCCGCGCGCCGGCCGCTGTTCGTCGACTCGCGCTCGCAGCTCGGGCTTTTCCACCGCCTCGCCGCCGCCACCCCGAACCTGCAGGAGGCCGAAGCGGCGCTCGGCGAGCCGATCGGCGACGACGGCGCGCGCCTGCGCCGCGCCGGCGGCCTCCTGCGCGCCTCCCTCGATGCCGACCTTGTGGTGGTGACTCTCGGGAGCCGCGGAATGCTGGTCTGCACCCGGGAGGGGCGGACGGCGGCGATCCCGGTCTTCGGCACCGACGAGGTGGCCGACGTCACCGGCGCCGGAGACACCGTCATCGCCACGCTGACCTTGGCCATCCTCTCGGGGTGCGCGCCGCTCGAGGCGGCCCTGCTCGCCAACTACGCCGGCGGGATCGTGGTCATGAAGCGCGGCACGGCCACCGTCTCTCCCGACGAGCTGCGCTCCGCCGTGCGCGCCGACCCCGATCCCGCGGCCCGCCTCCAGGCATGAGCGGAAACACGGGCGGCCCGCACCCGGCGCCCATCGTCACCCTCCGCGAGGCCGCGCGGCGGCTGCCGCCCGTCCGTCGCACGGGCGCACGCCGTCTCAAAATCGTGCTGGCGAATGGCCTGTTCGATCTCCTGCACGTCGGGCACCTCCGATACCTGCAGGGCGCGGCACGGCTCGGCGATCGGCTGGTGGTGGCCGTCAACAACGATCGGGCCGCGCGCCGGCTGCGCGGCCCGGGGCGCCCCCTGCAGCCGGCCGCCGACCGCGCCCGGCTGGTCGCCATGGTGCGGGGGGTCGACCTGGTGGTGCTGTTCGGAGGGTTGACCGTGACCCGGGTCCTCCGGCGGCTGCGCCCGGAGGTGCACTGCAAGGGAACCGATTACACGCCGGAGACGGTCCCGGAGCGCGACATCGTCCGGAGATATGGCGGAAGCGTGCGGGTGGCCGGCGATCCCAAGCGCCACGCCAGCAGCGATCTCCTGCGCCGGATGGCGCACCGTCGCTGACGCCGGAGAAGCCCGGCGGGGTGGGCCCCGCCAGGAGCTCCAGGCTCAGCGCTTCTTTTTTTCGGGCGAGGGCGAGCCGGCCTCTTCCTTGTCGGGCTTGCCGGGCGTCTCGTCTCCGGGGGACGCCGCTTCCTCGCGGCTCTTGGCGGCCTTTTCGCGGCGATCCTTCTTGGCCTTCTTGTCGTCCTGCGTCTTCTTGAAGATCGCTTCCGATCCGACCAGCTCGACGATCGCCATCTCGGCGCCGTCACCCAGCCGGGTTCCGAGCTTGATCATCCGCGTGTAGCCCCCCGGGCGGGTCGCGAAGCGCGGGCCCAGGGTGTTGAACAGCTTCTTGACGACGTCCTTGTCGGCCAGGTGCTCCACCACCTGGCGCCGCGCGTGCAGCTCGTCGCGGCGGGCCAGGGTGATGAGCCTCTCGGCGAAGCGCCGCATCTCCCTGGCCTTGGGAACCGTGGTACGGATCCTTTCGTGACGGAACAGGGACGTCGTGAGGCTTCGGAGCAGGGCGAGCCGGTGCGATGACGTGCGCCCCAGTTTGCGCAGTCCTGAATTGTGACGCATGGCCTCCTACTCCTCCTTCGCCCCCAGGATGTGGTCGATCTTCATCCCGAGCGACAGGTCCATCTCGGTGAGCAGCTCCTTGATCTCGTTGAGCGACTTGCGGCCGAAGTTCTTGGTCTTGAGCATCTCGGCCTCGCTGCGCTGCACCAGGTCGGCGATGGTCTTGATGTCGGCGTTCTTCAGGCAGTTGTAGGAGCGCACCGACAGCTCCAGCTCCTCGATGGAGCGCATCAGGTTCTCGCGCGTCCGCTCGCGGTCCCGGTCGACCTTCTCGACGTCCATCTCGGGCGTCTCTTCGAAATTGATGAAGATCGACAGGTGATCCTTGAGCAGCTTGCTGCCGAGCCCGAGAGCGCTCTGCGGCGACACGGCGCCGTTGGTCCACAGCTCGATGGTGAGCTTGTCGTAGTCGGTCGTCTGCCCCAGGCGGGCGTCCTCGACGGTGTAGTTGACCTTCTTCACCGGCGAGTGGATGGAATCGATCGGGATGTAGCCGATGCTCAGGTCGTGATCGAAGTTGCGGTCGGCCGACACGTAGCCCCGTCCCGGCTTGACGCGCATCTCGATGTTGAGGTGCGCCTCCTCGGACAGCGTCGCGATGTGGATCTCCGGGTTGAGGATCTCCACGTTCGGGTTGCTCTCGATGTGCGCCGCCTTGAGCTCCATCGCCCCTTCGGCCTTCAGGTAGATGGTCTCGGGGTGTCCCGAGCTGAGCTTGATCGGGATGGTCTTGAGGTTCAGGATGAGGTCGATGGTGTCCTCGACCACGCCCGGGATGGAGCTGAACTCGTGCAGCACGCCGTCGATCTTGATGGCCGTGATGGCCGCCCCCTCGACGGACGACAGCAGCACGCGCCGCAGCGCGTTGCCAACCGTCGTGCCGTAGCCACGCTCGAACGGCTGCGCCCAGAATTTCCCGTAGGTGGGCGTCAGCGTCTCGTGATCGCACTCGAGGCGCTTGGGCCTCTGGAAACCTTTCCAAAGCATCGAACGGTCCTCCTCGCGGACACCCCGCAACCACAAAACGACTACTTGCTGTAGAGCTCGACGATCAGCTGCTCCTGGATGGGCAGCGTGATCTCCTCGCGGCGTGGCACATTCGACACCGTGCCCCTGATGGCGTCGGGTTCGATCGCCAGCCAGGTCGCCGTGCCCCGGCCGCGCGCCAGCTGGAGCGCCGCCTGGACCTGGACGTTTTTCCCGGTTTTATCCTTGAGGCTGATGACCTGCCCCGCCTTCACCTGGAACGAAGGGATGTCGACCTTGCGTCCGTCGACGCGCACGTGGCCGTGGGCCACGAGCTGACGCGCCTGGGGGCGTGAGGCCGCCATGCCGATGCGGTAGACGACGTTGTCGAGCCGACGCTCCAGGGCCTGGAGCAGCATCTCTCCGGTGACCCCCTTCTTGCGGGCCGCCTCCTGGAAGGTCAGCTTGAACTGCTTCTCCAGCACGCCGTAGACGCGCTTCACCTTCTGCTTCTCGCGCAGCTGGACGCCGTATCCCTGCATCTTGATGCGCCGCTTGCCGTGCTGGCCGGGCGGGAAGTTCCGCTTCTCGACGGCGCACTTCTCCGTGAAGCAGCGGGTCCCCTTCAGGAACAGCTTCATCCCTTCGCGTCGGCAGAGCCGGCAGACGGTGCTTCGGATCCTCGCCATTCTCGCTTCTCCTCGCTCTCAGACGCGCCGGCGCTTGGGCGCCCGGCAACCATTGTGCGGAATCGGGGTCACGTCCTTGATGGTCTTGACCTCCATCCCGATCGACTGCAGCGCCCGGACCGACGACTCGCGTCCCGCGCCCGGCCCCTTGAGCCGCACCTCCAGCTGCTTGACGCCGTGCTCACGGGCGGCGTTCCCCGCCGCCTGCGCCGCCATCTGGGCGGCGAACGGCGTTCCCTTGCGGGACCCCTTGAAACCGACGCAGCCGGCCGACGACCAGGAGAGCACCGCTCCCGTCTGGTCGCAGATGGTGATGACCGTGTTGTTGAAGCTGGCGTGCACATGGGCCACGGCGAAGGGCACGTTTTTCTTGTCCTTCTTCTTGCCGCCCTTCTTCTCGGCGGCTTCGCCCGCCGCCGCGCCGGCCGCTTCGCGCGGCTCCTTGGGGGCCTTGGCGGCCCGCGGAGCCTTCTCGGCAGCCGGCTTCTCGGGCGTCGGGCCTTCGGCCGCTTCCTGATCCTTCGGTGTTTCGTCAGCCATGCTGCACGCTCCTCAATTAGCCCTTCTTCCCGGCCGGGGCCTTCTTCTTGCCGGCGACCGTCTTCCGCGGCCCCTTGCGGGTGCGCGCGTTGGTGTGCGTTCTCTGGCCCCTCACCGGCAGGTTGCGCCGGTGCCGCATGCCGCGGTACGAGCCGATGTCGATGAGGCGCTTGATGTCCATCTGCACGTTTTTGCGCAGATCGCCCTCGACCTGCCCCTCCTCCTGGATGATGTCGCGGATGCGGCGCACCTCGTCCTCGGAGAGGTCCTTCACCTTGATCGTCTTGTCCACCTGCGCCTTGGAGAGGATGCGCGTGCTGCGCGATCGGCCGATGCCGTAGATGTACGTCAGCGCGATCTCAACCCTCTTGCTCTGCGGCAGGTCCACGCCTGCAATGCGGGCCACGTGCTCCTCCTATCCCTGACGCTGCTTGTGCTTGGGGTTGTCGCAAATCACGCGCACGACACCGCTTCTCTTGATCACCTTGCACTTGTCGCAGATCTTCTTGACCGATGCCCTGACCTTCATCTCTTGGCTCCGCTCTGTCCTCTCACTTGAACCGGTAGACGATCCGTCCGCGTGACAGATCGTACGGCGACAGCTCGACGAGCACCCGGTCTCCGGTCAGGATGCGGATGAAATTCTTCCGCATCTTCCCCGAGATGTGCGCCAGCACCTCGTGCTTGTTGTCGAGCGCCACGCGAAACATCGCATTCGGCAGCGGCTCAACCACCACCGCCTCCACCTGGATTGCGTCGTCCTTCGGCACTTAGACAACCCCCGCATCGCCGCCCAGAAGCCACGGCCCGTCGGCGGTGATCGCCACCGATCGCTCGAAGTGCGCCGACAGGGAGCCGTCGACCGTGGAGGCGGTCCACCCGTCGTCGTGGACCCGCACCTCCGGAGCGCCGGTGTTCACCATCGGCTCGATCGCCAGCACCAGGCCCTCCTTGAGGACCGGTCCGGCCCCGGGGGCGCCGTAATTCGGCACCTGGGGATCCTCGTGCAGCGCCGTGCCGATGCCGTGGCCGACGAAGTCGCGCACCACCGAGTAGCCGCGCGCTTCGACGTGACGCTGCACGGCGGCCGAAATGTCCGACAGGCGGTTTCCCGGGCGCGCCGCGTCGACCCCCAGGTACAGGGCCTCCCGCGTGACGCGCATCAGCTCGGTGGCCTCAGGCAGGACCTGGCCGACCGGCACGGTCACGGCGCCGTCGCCGAAGTAGCCGTCGAGCACAACGCCGAAATCGAGCCCGATGATGTCACCCTCTTTGAGGACGCGGCGCGGTGACGGGATGCCGTGCACCACCTCGTCGTTGACCGAGGCGCACAGGACGCAAGGGTAGCCGCGGTACCCCTTGAAAGCGGGCCGCACCCCGGCCTCGCGGCACATCGCCTCGGCCGACTGGTCGAGCTGCTGCGTCGTGATCCCGGGCGCCACCTGGCGCGCCAGGGCCGCGAGGATCCGCGTCACCACCCGATTGCAGCGGTCCATGGTCTCCATTTCTACACGCGATTTGTAAATAATCATCCCTTCCGCGCCTCGACGGCCGCTTCGATGCGGGCCGCCACGTCTTCAGGACGCCCGCAACCGTCCACCTCGATCAGCAGCCCCAGCCGCCGATAGTGCTCCAAAACCGGCGCCGTCTGCGCGCCATACACCCGCAGCCTGCCGCGGATGACCTCCAGCGTGTCATCCTGCCGCTGCACCAGAGCGCCCCCGCAGACATCGCAGCGGCCGCTCGCGCGGGGCTGGCGGAAGCGCACGTGGTAATTCGCCCCGCACGTCCCGCACACCCACCGGCCCGTCAGCCGCGCCTCGATCTCCGCCGCCGGCACCGCGATGTTGATCACGCCGTCAAGACTCCGTCCGGCGGCCGCGAGCGTCGTATCGAGGTACTCGGCCTGCGCCACGGTGCGCGGAAAGCCGTCCAGCACGAACCCTTCCTGAACATCCTCCTGGCGCAGGCGCGTCCCGATCATTTCGCTGATCAGCGCGTCCGGCACCAGCTCGCCGCGCTCCACGATGCTTTTGGCCTGAATCCCCTGCGGCGTCCCGTTACGGATCGCCGACCGCAGCATGTCGCCGGTCGATATGTGCTGCACGCCGTGACGCTCCTGCATCTCGGCGGCCTGTGTTCCCTTCCCCACTCCCGGCGCCCCGAAGAGCAACAGACGCAGCGGACCCATCAACACAGCGGCCATGGCGCCCTATCCTCGACGGCCGCGTATCCTCGCCCCCTTCAGGAACCCGTCGTAGTGGCGCATGATGAGCTGCGACTCGACCTGCTGGATCGTGTCCATCGCGACACCCACCACGATCAGGAGCGACGTTCCGCCGAAGAAGAATTTCAACCCGATGCCCTGGGTCAGAAACGTGGGGAGGATCCGATCCAGGGTCCCCCCGATCCACGGCAGCACCTGCACGTTCATTCCACTGATGAGCAGCTGCGGCAGAAGCGCTATCAGCCCGAGATAAATCGCCCCGACGAAGGTCAGCCGGGTCAGGATCGTGTCGAGGTATTCGGCGGTCCTGCGGCCGGGACGGATCCCCGGGATGAAGCCGCCGTACTTCTTCATGTTGTCCGCCACGTCCATCGGATTGAAGATGATGGAAATGTAGAAGTAGCAGAAAAAGATGATGCCCAGGAGGTAGAGCAGATTGTGGAGCGGCGCCGTGTAATCGAGCTGGCGGTAGACGTCGCTCCATCCGGCGCGCGACTGCACCCCGGCCCACTGCATGAGCGTGAGCGGGAAGGCCAGAAGCGAGGAGGCGAAGATGACCGGGATGACCCCTCCGGTATTGATCCGGAGCGGCATGTGGGTCTGCATCCCGCCATACATCCGGCGCCCCACCACCCGGCGCGCATACTGCACCGGGATCTTGCGCTGGGCCCGCTCCACCCAGACGATGACCGCCACGACCCCCACCATCATGGCGAGCAGCAGGGCGATGGCGAACAGGTTCAAGCTGCCCGTCGTGACGTCCTCATACAGCGTTCCGATCGCCTTCGGCAGGCCGGAGACGATGCCCACGTAGATGATCAGCGAAATGCCGTTGCCGATGCCGCGCTCCGAGATCTGCTCTCCCAGCCACATGATGAACGCCGTCCCGGTGGTCAGGGTCAGGATGGTCGTGATCCGGAAAAACCAGCCCGGGGCGGTGACGATCGGAGACCCGGCCCCCGCGCGGTTCAGGCTCTCCACCCAGATCGCGATCCCGAGGCCCTGCACCAGGGACAGGACGACCGTTCCGTAGCGCGTGTACTGGACGATCTTCTTCCGGCCGACCTCCCCTTCCTTGGACAGCTTTTCGAGGTAGGGCCAGATGACCGTCAGGAGCTGCAGGATGATCGACGCCGAGATGTACGGCATGATGCCGAGGGCGAAGATCGTCAGGCGCCGGAGATTTCCGCCCGAGAACAGATCGAGGAACCCGAGCAGCCCGCCCCCCTGCTGGCGGAACAGCGCCTCGAGAGCGATGAAGTTCACCCCCGGGACGGGGATATGCCCGCCGATGCGGTACACCGCCAGCATCAGAAAGGTGAACACGACCCGCTTGCGCAGGTCGGGGATGCTGAAGATGTTCTTGACGGCTTCGATCATGAGCTCTTGGGCGCCGCGGTCCTGGTGATCACCTCGGCACGGCCTCCGGCGGCGGCGATCTTGGCGAGGGCCGATCGGCTGAAACGGTGGGCGCGCACGACGATCGCCTTCTTGATCTCACCACCCCCGAGCACCTTGAGCCCGTCGTCGAGGCGCTTCAGCTTGCCGGCCTGCACCAGGCTCTCCGGGGTGATCTCGCCGTCGAAGGCCTCCAGATCGCCCACGTTCACCACGGCCATCCGGGTCTTGAAGATGTTGGTGAAGCCGCGCTTCGGCAGGCGGCGGTGCAGCGGCATCTGGCCGCCTTCGAAGCCGATGTACTGCTTGCGCCCGGAACGCGACAGCTGCCCCTTATGGCCGGCCGTCGCGGTCTTCCCGTGCCCCGAGCCCGGCCCGCGTCCGACCCGCTTCGGCTTCTTGCGCGACCCGGGAGCCGGCTTGAGGGTGTTGAGGGTGATCGATCGCTGTGCCATCTCAGGCCTCCACGATCCGCACGATGTGCGGTATCGCCTCGACCATGCCGCGCACGGCCGGGTTGTCGGGGCGCACGACGCGCTGGCGGATGCGGCGCAGCCCCAGGGATCGCACCGTCCTCTTGTGGGCCACGATGCAGCCGATGGCGGAAGCGTACTTCTCGATGACGATCGTCTTACCCTTCCGGGTTGAAGCCGCCTTGGCGCGGGCGCGCGGCGCCTTTGGGGCCGTCTTCTTCGTTGCCTTGGAGCGGGTCCCCGTCTCAGACATCGGGGGTCACCACCATCGAGCCCTTGCGGCGGCGCGTTTCGGCGCGCGGGTCCTTGAGGCGCATGAGCCCCTCGAAGGTCGCCTTGACGACGTTTTGCGGGTTGGTCGTTCCGAGCGACTTGGTCAGGATGTCCTGGATGCCGGCCGATTCGACCACGGCCCGCACTGCCCCGCCGGCGATGACGCCGGTGCCGGGCGCGGCCGGCTTGAGCATCACCCGTCCGGCCCCGAACACCCCGAGCACCGGATGCGGGATGGTGGTCCCCCGCAGCGGGATGCGGATCAGGTTGCGCTTGGCCCGCTCCACGCCCTTGGCGATCGCCATCGGGACCTCTTTGGCCTTGCCGGCGCCGTAGCCGACATGCCCCTTGCGGTCGCCGACCACGACCAAAGCGGAGAAGCGGAAGTTCTTCCCGCCCTTCACGACTTTGGTGACGCGGTTGATGTTCACCACCTGATCCTTGAGATCGAGATCGTCCGCTTTAATCTTGCTCAAGCAAAGACTCCCGTCGCCGCCACCTGCGTGTTAGAACTTCAGCCCGGCCGCCCGGGCCGCATCCGCGATCGCCTTGACCCGTCCGTGGTACAGGTACCCGCCGCGATCGAAGACCGCGCTGGTCAGTCCCTTGGCCGTCATCCGCTCGGCGATCAGGGCGCCGACCTTCTTCGCCGCCTCGATGTTGCCGGTCGCACCCTTGCTCGCGCGCAGCTCGAGCGTGCTGGCCTGCGCCAGGGTCACCCGGGCCTGATCGTCGACCGCCTGGATGTAGATGTGCCCCAGGCTTCGATAGACGCACAGCCTCGGGCGCTGCGCCGACCCTTTGACCCGGGCCCGCACGCGCGCGTGCCGTTTCTGCCGTGATCGCGCCCTGTCGACTTCATTGACCATGACTATCCACCCGCCGCGGCGCCGGTCTTGCCGGCCTTGCCCGCCTTCTTCTTGATGACCTCGTCCACGTACTTGATCCCCTTCCCCTTGTACGGCTCCGGGGGACGCAGGCCGCGGATCTCAGCCGCCACCTGGCCGACCAGCTGCCGATCGGCGCCCGTGATCGCGAGGCGCGTCTGCTTCTCGACCTTGATCTCGATGCCGTCCGGGATCGGATAGTCGACCGGGTGCGAGAAGCCGAGCGCCATCTGCAGGGATCGCCCGGCGACCAGGGCCTTGTACCCGATGCCGACGATCTCGAGCTCCTTGGTGAATCCCTGGCTGACGCCGTGGACCGCGTTGGCCACCAGGGCGCGGGTCAGGCCGTGCAGGGAGCGGATGTGGCGATCGTCGCCTTTCCGCGCGAAGGTGACGGTGTTGTTCGCCACGGCGCAGGTGATGCCGTCCGGCATCTGGCGGCTCAGCGCCACCTTGCCCTTCTCCACCACCACCGACTGCCCGGTGACCTTGACGCTCACCCCCGCGGGGAGCGTTATCGGCTGCCTGCCTATCCTCGACACGTCATCCCCCTCACCAGACGCTGCAGACGAGCTCGCCGCCGAGACCCGCCTTGCGCGCCGCCCGCCCGCTCATGACACCCTTGGGCGTCGACACGATGGTCATGCCGAGGCCCCCGAGAATTCGCGGGATTTCCTTGTGACCGCTGTAGACCCGCTTCCCCGGCTTGCTGATCCGCTCGATGCCGGAGAGGAAGGAGTTCCCTTCCGGGTCGTACCGCAAGGCGACGCGAAGATATTTGAAACCGCCCTTTTCCACCGTGGTCACCTCGCCGATATACCCCTCTTCCTTGAGGATCGCCGCGATGGCGACCTTCTGGCGGGAGTGCGGCATGTCGGTGCGCGCGTGGCGCGCGCGCACGGCGTTGCGGATGCGGGTCAGCATGTCGGAAATCGGATCGTTCATCCCTTGGTCCTCGCGCTCGGGGAGCTCTCCCCGCCTACCAGCTTGACTTGGTCACTCCGGGGACCAGCCCCTGGAGCGACAGGTTCCGGAAACAGATCCGGCACATCTGGAAGCGGCGCATGTAGCTGCGGGGCCGCCCGCACCGCTTGCAGCGGTTGCGCAGCCGCGTGGAAAACTTCTGAGGCTTGAGCACCGCCGCCTTCCATGCCTTGGTCGCCATCGTGAATGCTCCCTCGCCTCAGTCGCGCCGGAACGGCAGGCCCAGCAGGGTGAGGAGGTTTCGGGCCTCCTCGTCCGTCCGGGCGGTGGTCACCATCGTGATGTTCATGCCGCGCGCCTTGTCGACCTTGGCATAGTCGATCTCGACAAAGACGAGCTGATCCCGCAGGCCGAGCGTGTAGTTGCCCCGGCCGTCGAACGCCTTGGTCGGCACGCCGCGGAAATCGCGTACCCGCGGCAGCGCTATCGACACCAGGCGGTCAAAGAAATCCCACATCCGGTCGCCGCGCAGGGTCACGCTGCAGCCGATCGGCATGTCCTTGCGCAGCTTGAAATTGGCGATCGACTTTTTGGCCCGGCGGATGACCGGCTTCTGGCCGGTGATCGCCCCGAGCTGATCGGCCGCGGCGTCGAGCAGCTTGATGTTCTGGTTCGCCTCGCCGACGCCCATGTTCACCACGACCTTGCGCAGGCGCGGCACGGCCATCGGGTTCGTGTAGCCGAACCGCTCCATCATCTGGCGAACGACGTCGCCCCGGTACGCCTTTTTCAGGCGCGGGGAGTAGCCGCTGGACGGCTTTGCGGCTCCTGCATGCTGCGCGTTTTGTGCGTTCTGCGCCATGGTCTCGCCTCTACTTGTCCAGGATGCCGTCGCAGCGACGGCAGATCCGGACCTTCTTGCCGTCGGTCAGCCGCCGGTGGCCGACCCGCGCCGGCTTGCCGCACGCGTTGCAGATGATCATCACGTTGCTGGCGTCGATCGGCGCTTCACGCTCCAGGATCCCGCCCTTGATGTTCTTCTGCGGGTTGGGGCGCGTGTGCTTGCGGATGAAATTGACCCCCTCGACGATCACCCGGCCCTTGTTGGGGACGACGATGAGCACGCGTCCGGTGCGGCCCCGGCTCTTGCCCGCCAGCACCACGACGTTGTCGTTCTTCTTCACGTGCACGTTCCGCAGGGCGCGTTCGACGGCCATGACTACAGCACCTCCGGAGCGAGCGACACGATCTTCATGAAATTCTTTTCCCGCAGCTCACGCGCCACGGGACCGAAGATGCGGGTCCCGATCGGCTCGCCGGCGTCGTTGATCAGCACCGCCGCGTTGGTGTCGAAGCGGATGTACGTCCCGTCGCGACGGCGATGGTTCTTGGTCATGCGCACGATGACCGCCTTCACGACCTGTCCTTTCTTGACGTTCCCCTCGGGAATCGCCTCCTTGACGTTCGCCGTGATGACGTCCCCGATGGTGCCGTAGAAGTTCACCGACCGGCCGCGCGTGTGGATGCAGGAGATCCGCTTGGCGCCGGAGTTGTCGGCGACGTCGAGGAGCGTGCGCATCTGGATCATGGTTGGCCCCTTACTCCGCGCGGGCGCGCCGCGGCGCGCCCTGCGGCTCGACGGACGCGCGCTCGACGATCGACAGCACCATCCAGCGCTTGTTTTTCGACATCGGCCGGGTCTCCCGGATGGAGACGCGGTCGCCGATGCGGCAGTCGTTCTTTTCGTCGTGCGCCATGAAGCGCGAGCGGCGGCGCAGGTACTTGTGGTAGAGCGGGTGCATCACCAGCCGCTGCACCTCGACGACCACGGTCTTCTGCATCTTGTTGCTGACGACGACGCCGACCTTCTGCTGACGGCGCCGCGCCGGCTTTTCGGTCCCTTCCGGGGACCGTGATGGCTGTTCCATGTGCCCTTCCGACCTCTAGCGGCTCTCGGCCGCTTTCTCCCGCAGAACCGTGAGGACCCGCGCCAGCTCCTTGCGGGCCACGACGATGCGCTGCGGGTTCTCCGACGTCCCGAGAACCTTCTGGAACCGAAGCTTGAAAATCTGATCGCGCAGATCGATCTCCTGGCGCCGGAGCTCGTCCGCGGTCTTGTCGCGCATCTGCTGCGCTTTCACCTGAGCCATGTCACAAACCTCGCCGTACGAAGGCAGTCGGAATGCCGATCTTGTGCGAGGCGAGGCGGAACGCCTCCTTCGCCTCCTCCAGCGTGACCCCTTCCATCTCGTACAGGATCCGCCCGGGCTTGATCACCGCCACCCAGCCCGCCGGGGGCCCCTTCCCCTTGCCCATGCGGGTCTCGGCCGGCTTCTTGGTCACCGGCTTGTCCGGGAAGACGCGGACCCAGATCTTCCCGCCGCGCTTGATGAAGCGGGTGACGGCGATGCGCGCCGCCTCGATCTGCCGGTCGGTCATCCACCCGGCTTCGGTCGCCTTCAGACCGTACTGGCCGAACGCCACCGAGCTGCCGCTCCAGGCCTTGCCCCGGCGGCGACCCCGCTGCTGCTTGCGATACTTGACCTTCTTGGGACTCAGCATTCGTGCATTCCCTTCAGATCTGGGCCAGCCCCAGGCGATCCTGCGGCCGCGTCATGCCCTTCATCTCGCCCTTGTAGATCCAGCACTTCACGCCGATCTGGCCGTAGGTCGTGTGCGCCTCGGCGAAGCCGTACTCGATGTCGGCCCGCAGCGTGTGCAGCGGCAGCTGCCCGTCGAGGTACCACTCGGTGCGCGCGATCTCGGAGCCGCCCAGCCGCCCGGAAACCCGCAGCTTCACGCCCTTCGCCCCGAAGCGTCCGGCCGACTCGATCGCCTTTTTCATGGCGCGCCGGAAGGCCACGCGGCGCTCCATCTGCAGCGCCACCGACTCGGCCACCAGCTGGGCTTCCAGCTCCGGCTTGTGGATCTCCATGATGTTGATGAAGATCTCCCGGCCCGTGCGCTTCTGCAGATCGTCGCGCAGTTTGTCCACCTCGGCCCCCTTGCGGCCGATGATGATTCCGGGGCGCGATGTGTGGATCGTGATCTTGAGCTTGTTGGCGGCACGCTCGATGTCGATGCGCGCCACGCCGGCATGCGACAGCCGCTTCTTCAGATCGGTCCGCAAATCCAGATCTTCGTGCAGCAGGGTCGCATAGGTCTTGTCGGCGTACCACCGCGACTGCCAGGTTCGGTTGAACCCCAGCCGGAATCCGTAAGGATGGACTTTCTGACCCACTGTCTCTCCTTCGGGGCTAACCCCGCCCCGTGTTGCGCTTGCCCTGGCCGGTCCTCGCGGGAGCCTGCCTGCTGCCCCGGGGCTTCGGCGGCTTGGGTGTCGCCTCCGCGCCGCGACCGGCGTGGCCGGCCGCCTTCTTTTCAGCCCGCTGCGATTTCTTTCCCGCTCCCGGAGCGGCCGCCGGTGTCTTGCCGGCCCCTTCCTTGGCGTGCCCCTTGGCCGCCGGGTGAAACTGCGGAACTTCGGCGACGCCCAGGGTCACGTGACACATCCGCTTCTGCACCCTGAACGCGCGGCCCATCGGAGCCGGCCGCACCCGCTTCAGGGACGGCCCGCCGTCCACGAACGCGGTGCGCACGAACAGGCGGTCGACGTCCACCTCGGGCTTCTTGAGGCGGGCGTTGGCGACCGCCGAATCGAGCGTCCTTCCGATCTCGCGCGCCACCACCTTCTTGGTGAAGCGCAGGACGGCCAGCGCCTCCTCCACCTGCTTGCCGCGGATCAGGTCGACGACGAGACGCGCCTTCTGGGCCGACGTCCCGAGGTACCGCAACCGCGCGTGACCGACCAGTCCTGCTTCCAGCATCGTCTTTCTCCCCGCCTACTTGGGCGGCTGCACGACACCCGCGGACGGCGGCGGACCGCCGGATGGCGCCGCGGCGGCCGCCGCCGAGTCGGCGCGCGAGTGGCCGCGGAAGGTGCGCGTGGAGGCGAATTCGCCCAGCTTGTGGCCGACCATGTTCTCGGAGGCGTAGACCGGGATGAACTTCTTCCCGTTGTGCACGGCCACCGTGTGGCCGACCATCTCCGGGACGATGGTCGATCGTCTCGACCAGGTCTTCAGGACCTTCTTTTCGTTGCGCCGGTTCATCTCCTCGATGCGTCGACGCAACACCGAGTCCACGAACGGTCCCTTCTTGATGCTGCGCGCCATGCTCTCTCCCTACTTGCGCCGCCGGACGATGTACTGGTCCGTGCGCTTGTTGTTGCGCGTCTTCTTCTCGCGCACGCCCCAGGGTGTGCAGGGGTGTCTGCCGCCCGACGTCTTCCCTTCGCCGCCGCCCAGCGGATGGTCGACCGGATTCATGGCCACGCCGCGCACCGTCGGGCGAATCCCCAGCCAGCGGTTCCGGCCGGCCTTGCCGATCGAGACGTTCTCGTGATCCAGGTTCCCCACCTGCCCGATCGTGGCCATGCAGACTTCGGGAACCTTGCGGATCTCGCCCGAGGGCAGCTTGACCTGGGCCCAACCGGCATCGCGGGCCATCAGCTGCGCGACGCTGCCGGCGCTGCGCGCCAGCTGGCCGCCGCGGCCGGGGCGGAGCTCGATGTTGTGGATCTCGGTGCCCAGCGGAATCTGCTTCAGCGGCAGGACGTTTCCCGTGAGGATGTCCGCGGCCGGGCTGGAGATGACGGTCTGGCCGATCGCCAGCCCCTTGGGCGCCAGGATGTACCGCTTCTCGCCGTCGACGTAGTGGATGAGGGCGATGCGGGCGGAGCGGTTCGGATCGTATTCGAGGGTCGCCACCTTGCCCGGGATGCCGTTCTTGTCACGGCGGAAGTCGACCAGGCGCAGCAGCTTCTTGTGTCCGCCCCCCTGGTGCCGCACGGCGATCCGCCCGAGGTTGTTCCGCCCGCCGGTCCGCTTCTTGCCGGTCGTCAGGCTCTTGTGGGGCCGGGTCGCCGTCAGGTCGTCGAAGCGGATGACGGAGTAGTAACGGCGCGCCGGGCTGGTCGGTTTGCTGTTCTTAACTGGCATGGCTCACCCGCGCTTCCTCAGATCGTCTCGTGGAATTCGATGGTCTTTTCGCCCGGACGGAGCGTGACATAGGCCTTCTTCCAGTCCGACCTGTGTCCCGCATAACGCCCGACCCGCTTGAACTTCCCGTGCATGCGCTCGGTGCGCACCGACTGCACCTTCACCTTGAAGAGGATCTCGACCGCCTGCCGCACCTGCACCTTGTTGGCGCGGGGGTCGACCCGGAACGCGACGACCCCGGTCTTCTCCTTCATGATGTTGGTCTTCTCGGTCAGCAGCGGACCGAAGAGAATTTCCTGTGGTCGCATCATGCCAGCACCTCCGCCACGCGCTGCGCCGCCTTCTGCGTCATGACCAGAGTCTCGTAGTGCAGCAGGTCGACGACATTCAGACCCGAGCTGAACGCGGTCTTGAGGTTGGGAATGTTGCGCGCTGACAGCTCCAGATTGCGGTTTCCCGGCTCGTCCACCAGCAGGGCCGACCCGGCGATCCCCAGCCCGCCCAGGACGCTGATCAGACCCTTCGTGCTCGGTGTGTCGAGAGTCAGCCCATCCACCACCACCAGCTTGCCGTCGCGAACCTTGGCGGAGAGCACCGACCGCAGCGCTCCCTGGCGCTTGCCGCGCGGGAACGACTGCGTGTAGTCGTGCGGCTGGGGGCCGAACACCGTGCCGCCCCCCTTCCAGATCGGCGATCGGATCGATCCGTGGCGCGACCGGCCGGTCTTCTTCTGCTTCCACGGCTTCTTTCCGCCGCCGCGGACGTCGGAGCGGTTCTTGGTGGCGCGCGTCCCGGCGCGTCCGCCCGCCTGGTAGGCGACCACCGCCTCGTGCACCAGGTAGGTGTTCAGCGGCTGGTCGAACACGCCGTCCGGAAGCTCGATGCTGCCGGCCGACTTGCCGCTCTGGCTCTTCACCGCGATTTTCGGCATGACCCTATACCTTCTTCTTTCCGGTGGCCTTCGGGGCCTGCGGCTTGACGATGCGAATGGGCGACCTGGCCCGGCGCACCGTCAGGAACGCACCCCGCGCCCCCGGCACCGCGCCGCGCACCACCAGCAGGTTGTGCTCCTCGTCCACGCGGACCACCTTGAGGTTCTTGAGCGTCACCTTGTCTCCGCCCATCCGGCCGGGCCCTCGCATGCCGCGGAAAGTGCGCGAAGGGTAGGCCGACGAGCCGATCGATCCGGGCGCCCGATGGAACATCGATCCGTGGCTGGCCGCGCCGCCGCGGAAGTGATGGCGCTTCATGACGCCCTGGAACCCCTTCCCCTTCGAGGTGCCGACGATGTCGACCGTGTCGTCGACCTTGAACATGCTGACCAGCACGGTGCCGCCCACGGCCGGGTCGTCGCCGCCGGGGATCAGGCGGAACTCGGACACCCGGCGTGTCGGGGGGACGTTGGCCTTGGCGAAATGACCCTTCATGGCGCGGCCCACGTTCTTCACCTTCAGGGGCTCGACCAGGCCGATCTGCACCGCCTCGTAGCCGTCCCTGGCCTTGTCCCGACGCTGCACCACGACACACGGCCCCACCTGGAGGACCGTGCAGGGCACCACCCGCCCCGCGTCGTCGAACACCTGCGTCATGGCGATTTTCCGGCCGATCAGTCCTTCGAGCACGTCATCCTCACCGCCGTTCCTTTTCGAAGGCTTTGATCTCGACCTCGACACCCGCGGGGAGGTCGAGCTTCATGAGCGCGTCCACCGTCTGCGACGTCGGATCGAGAATATCGACCAGGCGCTTGTGCGTCCGCACCTCGAACTGCTCGCGCGATTTCTTGTCGACATGCGGCGAGCGGTTGACGGTGTACTTGTTGATGCGCGTCGGCAACGGGATCGGGCCCGAGACACGGGCCCCCGTGCGCTTCGCGGTCGCGACGATTTCGGTCGTCGACTGGTCGAGCAGCCGGTGGTCGTAGGCCTTCAGGCTGATGCGAATCTTTTCGCTGAGCATTAGGCGATGATCTCGGTGACGGTGCCGGCGCCGACGGTGCGGCCGCCTTCACGGATGGCGAAGCGCAGCCCCTTGTCCATGGCGATCGGCGTGATCAACTC
>JAYUCR010000500.1:0-2852 GCA_043740165.1 Acidobacteriota bacterium
ATCGTCGAGCGCGTTCCGCTCGAGGTGGCCCCGACCGAATCGTCGCGGCGGTACCTCAGGACCAAGAAGGAGAAGATGGGCCACCTGCTGTCGCTCGTATGACGGCGGGGGACCACGCACCATGTTCGATGCGCTGAGCCAGCGGCTGCAGTCGGTTTTCCGCACCCTGCGCGGACACGGTCATCTGACCGAGGTGGAGATCCGCGAGGGCCTGAGGGAGATCCGCCTGGCGCTTCTCGAAGCGGATGTGCATCTTCAAGTCGTGAAGGAGCTGATGGAGCGGGTGCGGGAGAAGGCCGGATCGGAGGAGATCCTGCGCAGCCTGAATCCGGCGCAGCATGTCATCAAGCTGGTGCGTGACGAGATGGTGGCGATCCTCGACCAGGGGACGGGATCGCGCCTGGCCGAGGCGCCGCAGCCGCCCACCGTCATCATGATGGCCGGTCTGCAGGGGTCCGGCAAGACCACCACCGTGGGGAAGCTGGCGCGCCACCTGAAGGAGCGGGATCGGTCGCCGATTCTGGTCGCCGGCGACGTGCGCCGGCCCGCCGCCGTGGAGCAGCTCCAGATTCTCGGGAAACAGATAGGCGTCCCGGTGGTGAGCGCCGGGCCGGGGGGCGACGCCGCGACGGCGTGCCGCGAGGCCCTGCGCGAGGCGCGGCAGACCGGGCGCAGCCCGGTGATCGTCGATACGGCGGGCCGGCTGCACATCGACGACGAGCTGATGGCGGAGCTTGCGGCCCTCAAGGAGCTCTGCCACCCCACGGAGATCCTGTACGTCGCCGATTCCATGACCGGCCAGGATGCGGTGCGCTCGGCGGCGGCGTTCCACGCGCGCCTGGGTCTCACCGGGATCATCCTGACCAAGACCGACGGGGATGCCCGCGGAGGCGCCGCGCTGTCGCTGCGCCATGTCACCGGCGTGCCGATCAAATTCACGGGGACCGGCGAGCATCTCGAGGACCTCGAACCGTTCCATGCCGATCGGGTCGTGTCGCGCATCCTCGGCATGGGCGACGTGCTGACCTTGATCGAGAAGGCGCAGGCGCAGGTATCGGCCGAGGAGGCGCAGGAGTCGGCGCGCCGGCTGCGGAAAAGCGAGCTGACCTTCGACGACCTGGCGGAGCAGCTCGACCGCATGGGGAAGATGGGCTCGATCCACCAGCTGATGGGACTCCTCCCGGGCGGCGCCGCGCTCTCCGGGATGGAGATTGACGAGAGCGGCCTGAAGAAGGCCCGGGCGATCATCGGCTCGATGACCGGCCGCGAGCGGCGCGATCCGGCCGTGCTGGACGGGGGCAGGAGGCTGCGCATCGCGCGCGGCTCCGGCACCTCGGTGAACGACGTCAACCGCCTGGTCAAGCAGTTCAAGCAGATGAAGAGGATGATGAAATCGCTCCAGGCCGGCGGGTCCAAAGCGCGCCTGCGGCAGATACTCGGAGCCGGTCGATCGTTTTCACGCTAGACAAGACGCGCCCCGGAGGGGCGCAAGGAGGTGAGTCCGTGCTGGCCATCAGGCTTTTCCGTGCAGGCACCAAGAATCGTCCTTTCTATCGCATCGTCGTGTCGGAGTCGGCCCGCACGCCGCGTTCCCGCGTGGCGGCGCAGCTCGGCGTCTACGATCCGACCGCCAAGCCGGAGCTGCTGCGCATCGACATTCCCAAGGCCGAGGAGTGGATCCGCCGCGGGGCGCATGCTTCGGACACCGTGCGTTCCATCATCGAACGCGCCCGCACCGTCCAGGCATGAGCGCGCAGGGGCGGGGCGGCCCGGACATCGGCGCCTGGGCGGCGATGGTGGCCAAAGACCTGGTCGACCATGCCGATCAGGTCGTGGCCCGGGTCGTCGACGAGGACGGCGCCCAGGTCGTCGAGCTCGAGGTGGATCCGGAGGAGATGGGGCGCGTCATTGGCCGGCAGGGCCGGACGGTTCAGGCGATGCGCACGCTTCTCAACGCGGCGGGCGACAAACATGGGGCGACTTACGATCTTGAAGTCCTCGAGTAGGCTGGAGGATTCCCCGGTGACCGCTCCTCCGGACGGGGATCTCGTCCCGGTGGCGACCGGATTGCGGCTGCGCGGGGCCGGCGGCCGATTGACGGCGACGCTCATTCCGGGCGGCATCGACCAGCTGGAAGGGCGCGAGGCGGTGCTGTTGGGGCGCCGTGGGGGTGCCGCAACTCGCCAGGAGATTGAGGCCTATAGCGTTTACGGGCGCCGGGTCGTGGTCAAGTTCCGGGGGGTCGACACGGCCGATGGCGCCGCCTCGTTCGAGGGCCAGGATATCTTGATACCCTGCAACGGCTTGGTTGATCTCCCGGAGGGCGCCTACTATATTTTCGAACTGGTCGGAATGCGGGTCGTGACCCGTCAGGGGCTTGACCTGGGTACGGTGAGGCGGGTCATCGCCAACGGGGGGGCGCCGCTGATCGCGATCGAGGCGAACGTGGGTCCCGCGGGAGGGGAAGCGAAGGAGCTCCTCGTTCCCGCGGCGCGCTCGATCTGCAGTGAGATTGATCGGACAACGAGGGTCATCACGATCGATCCTCCCGAGGGACTGCTGGAGCTTTATGGAAATTGACGTCATCACGGCCTTCCCGGGAATCCTGGAAGGCCCGCTGTCCTTCAGCATCCTGCGCCGCGCACAGGACGCAGGGATCGTCACCGTGCGCCTGCACGATCTGCGCGACCATGCCACCGATCGGCATCACAAGGTCGATGACACACCGTACGGCGGGGGCGGGGGCATGGTGCTGATGCCGGGCCCGCTGTTCGCCGCCGTCGAGGCGATCACGGCGCGTCATCCGGCGGCGCGTTCGCGCACCATTCTCATGTGCCCGCAGGGAGCGACCT
>JAYUCR010000501.1:0-2851 GCA_043740165.1 Acidobacteriota bacterium
CCGGCTCCGGGTTCAGGCGCCGGATCAAGACCAGCGGGGTGCGTCCCACGGTGTCGAGAATGCTCTGGGCGGCTGCGGGAGCGCGGCTCATCGGCGGGCGATTATACCGGAGTCGCGCGCGCATCCCGGCGCAGCCCGTGCCACCATGTGCCCTTCCCGCCCGCGCCGCGGTTGACAGCGCCGCGGCCGCGCCCGTAGCATCGCGACCTATATGACCGAGCCAGAAGCCACGCGCCTGACGAGTCTCGCCAAGTCCGGCGGCTGAGCGGCCAAGCTCAGTCCGGTGGACTTGAGCGAAATCGTCCGCGAATTCGCCGGCAAGGCGAAGACCGATCCTAACCTGCTCGTCGGATTCGAGACCGGCGACGACGCCGGGGTGTATCGACTGAACGACGAGCTGGCCCTGGTCCAGACGGTCGATTACATCACCCCGGTGGTCGACGACCCGTTCCTGTACGGCCAGGTGGCCGCGGCCAATTCGATCTCCGACGTCTACGCGATGGGCGGCCGCCCCCTGACCGCCATGAACCTGTGCAATTTCCCGGCGCGCGGCATCGACAAGAGCTCGCTGCGGCGCATCCTCGAGGGCGGGTTCAGCAAGATCCTGGAAGCCGGAGCGACCCTGGTCGGCGGCCACACCGTGCGCGACGACGAGCTGAAGTTCGGCCTCTCGGTGACCGGGCTCATCCACCCCAAGCGGATCATGACCAACACCGGCGCCCGGGTCGGAGACCATCTCGTGCTGACCAAGCCGGTCGGGACCGGCGTGATCATCACCGGATTCCGCCGCGGGGTCGTCTCCGACGCGCTTCTGGAGCGGGCGGTCGGCTGGATGGCCGCGCTGAACCGGGTCTCCTGCGAGACGATGCTGGAGTTCGACCCGCACTCCTGCACCGACATCACCGGGTTCGGATTCGCGGGCCACGCGCTCGGCATGGCGAAGGGGAGCGGCACCCTGTTCCGGATCCGCTTCGACGCCCTGCCGCGGTATGACGAGAGCCTCGATCTCATCGCGCAGGGGATCGCCACCTCGGTCACGCGCGCCAACCTGGAGGTCGTGGAGGACCGCCTGACCTTCTCCGGATCGTTCGACGAGGCCGAGCGCGGCCTGGTGGTCGACCCCCAGACCTCGGGGGGCCTCCTCATCGCCCTCCCGGCCGATCAGGCCCCGCAGCTCGTGGAGCGCCTGCGCGAGCGGGGCAACCCGATCGCCGCGGTGGTCGGCGAGGTGGTCGCCGCCCCGGGCGGCCGGCCCGGGATCGAATTCCTCAAATAGGCTCGCGCGCCGGCCGGGCTAGAGCGTCGACACCGGATCGACGTCGATCGACAGGGAGGCCGCCCGCCGCCCGTCACGCTCGACGATCTCATTCACGATGCGCAAGGCGGCGCGCAGCGCGGCGCGGCGGCGCGCCTTCAGGAGCACCTGGACGCGAAACTGCCCGCGCAGTCGTTCGAGGGGCGCCGGCGCCGGACCCAGGATCTGGATCTCCTCCGTGGGGCCGCCCCGGATCGCCGCCACCACGGCGGCCGCGCGGGCCGCGGCCTTCTCGAACAGCCGATCGCGAAACACCAGCGCCGCCAGGGCGCTGAACGGCGGGTAGGCCAGCGCACGCCGGTACTGCAGCTCGGCCCGCGCGAACGCCTCGAAATCGTGCTCGCAGGCGGCGCGCACGGCATGGTGATCGGCATCGTAGGCCTGCACGATCACCTCCCCCTCGGTCGCACGCCGGCCGCTGCGCCCCGCCACCTGGGCCAGCAGCTGAAAGGTGCGCTCGCCGGCGCGAAAATCCGGTAGCCCCAGGAGCGCATCGGCCCCGACGACGCCGACCAGAGTGACGCCGGGGAAGTCGTGACCCTTGGCGATCATCTGGGTCCCGAGGAGAATGTCGACGGCGCCGCTCTCGACCCGGTCGAGCAGCTCCTCGACCGCGCCCCGGCCGCGCACCGTGTCGCGGTCCATGCGCGCGATGCGCGCCCCCGGCAGAAGCGATCGCAGTGTCGTCTCCAGGCGCTCGGTGCCGGTCCCCCCGAAATGCAAGGCACCTTTGCCGCACGCGGGGCACGCGGCCGGCACGGGACGGCTGTCGTTGCAGTAGTGGCAGCGCAGCACGCGATCCCGCAGGTGCAGGGTCATGGCGATGCTGCAGTGCCGGCATTCGATCGACTCACCGCAGGCGCGGCAGAGGGCGAAGGTGGAGAAGCCCCGGCGGTTCAGGAGCACCAGGCTCTGTTCGCGCCGAAGGAGGCGCTGCCGCAGTCCTTCCACGAGCCGTCGCGACAGCACGAAATCCTTCCCCACCTCGGCGAACTCCTGACGCATGTCGACCCGGTGCACGATCGGGAGGGTCGCCCCGCCCGCGCGCCCGGAGAGCGTCAGGAGGCGGTACTTGCCGGCGAGCGCGTGCTGGTACGACTCCATCGAGGGGGTCGCGGAGCCCAGGATGACGGCGGCATCGTTCTTCTGCCCGCGGACGATCGCCAGATCGCGGCCGTGATAACGGGGATGCTCGTCCTGCTTGTACGACCCATCGTGCTCCTCGTCGACGATCAGCAGGCCGGGGTCAGCGAGGGGCGCGAAGACCGCCGAGCGCGCTCCGAGCACGACCTTCACCTGCCCGGAGCGGACCCGGCGCCATTCATCCTGGCGCTCCCCGTCCGAGAGTCCGGAGTGCAGCAGGGCGAGCGCCTCCCCGAACCGCGACTGCATCCTTCGGGCCAGGAGCGGCGTAAGCCCGATCTCGGGCACGAGATAAATCGCCTGGCGACCCGCCGCGACGGTGCGTTCCACGGCGCGCAGGTAGACTTCGGTCTTCCCGCTCCCGGTGACGCCGAACAGCAGGCAGGTGCCGAA
>JAYUCR010000502.1:0-6941 GCA_043740165.1 Acidobacteriota bacterium
TGAACCGCTTCGGCAACGACGTGGCGCAGTTCCGCCGCCTCTATCACGCCACCATCCAGCAGGCGCTCCAGGGACTGCGGCCGGAAGCCAACCGGTAGCCACTCCACCTTTTCGCGACCCTACGGTAGAATGGCGCCTCTTTTTGCGGAGGACGGCGCCATGCCACCGACTCTCCTGATCACCGGCGCCACCGGAACGGTCGGCAGCGAACTCGTTCGCCAGCTCTCCGCCTCCGGAACCACGCTGCGGGCCCTCGTGCACAATCCGGAAAAATCGGCGTCGATCAAGAAGCCCGGCGTCGAGATCGTCGTGGGCGATCTCGAGCGGCCCCACACCCTGCCGCCGGCGCTGGAAGGGATCGCGACGGTGCTGCTGATGTCGTCCCCGGACCCGGCGCAGGTGGAATTGCAAGGAAACCTGATCGATGCCGCGAAGCGCTCGGGGGTGCGGCGCATCGTCAAGGTCTCGGCCGTAGGCGCCGGGCCCAAGTCCCCCGCCTCGCTCGGCCGCTGGCACTACCAGACCGAGAAGGAGGTGGAGAGCTCGGGGCTGGCCTGGACGCACCTCCGCCCCCACTCCTTCATGCAGAACTTCCTCATGTCGGCGGCGAGCCTCCGGAAGGAAGGACGACTGTACGGCTGCCAGCGCGACGGACGCGCCGCATTCGTCGACGTGCGCGATATCGCCGCGGTGGCGGCGGCGGTCCTGAACGGCAGCGGACACGACGGGAAGGCCTACGCGATCACCGGCCCCCAGGCGCTGTCGATGGCGGAGGTGGCGAAGACCCTGGGCACGGCCATTGGACGGCCGGCCAGTTATGTGGACCTTCCCCCGGCGGAGTTCAAGGCTGGTCTTCTCGCCGCCGGCCTGTCGGAGTGGCTGGCGAACGACCTCGTGGCGTTCCAGACGATCTTCGCCCAGGGACTCGGCAGCGAGGTGACCGACGTCGTCGAGCGCCTCGCGGGCCGGCCGGCGACGCGCCTGGAACAGTTCGCCCGTGACAACCGGCGCGCCTTCGCATGAAGCGCACGTTCGACGTCAGCTTCGACGCCACCTCCTCGCTGCGCCGATCGGGCGTGGGTGAAGCGATCAAGGGCTCCTCCTGACCGGATGGGCCCGATCCAGCTGATTCACTGGAACGCGGAGGAGGCCGGGGCGCGGGCGGAAAAGCTTCGCTCGGCCGGCTTCGACGTGCTCCCCTCCATCCCCCACAACATGGAGGCTCTACGCCGCCTGCAAAAGACCGCCCCGGCGGCGGTGGTGATCGATCTTTCCTGCCTGCCGTCGCAGGGGCGCGACGTGGCGCTCGTCCTGCGGGCGGCGCAATCGACGCGCGCCACGCCGATCGTCTTCGTCGGAGGAGCGCCCGAAAAGGTGGCGCGGGTCCGGGAAACGCTGCCGGATGCCGTGTACGCGAGCTGGCGGGGCGTCACCGCGGCGCTGAAACGGGCCATCGCGCATCCACGCACGGACCCGGTCGTTCCCTCCTCGCGCCTCGCCGGCTATTCGGGGCGGCCCTTGACGAAGAAGCTCGGCATCAAGCCCGGCTCCGTCGTGGCGACGATCGATGCGCCGCCCGGCCTGCCTTCGCTGCTGGGTGAACTGCCTCCCGGCGCGCGCCTGGTCCGCGATGACGGTGAAGCATGCGATCTGATGCTCTGTTTCCTCCTGACCAGCTTCGACCTCATGCGGACCATCAAGCTGATCCGCAAACGAGAGGGATTGAAGGCGGTCTGGCTGATCTGGCCGAAGAAGGCGTCGGGCGTGGCCACCGACCTGACGCAGCACGAGGTGCGCCGGACCGCCCTCGCCTCCGGCCTCGTCGACTACAAGATCTGCGCCGTGGATGAAATCTGGTCGGGGCTGCTCTTCGCACGCCGGAAGTGAAGGATTATCGCCCCGGAGCCGGCGCCTCTCCGCTCGGGGCCACGCCAGGCGCCACTGCCGGGGCCGGTGCGGGGCCCGGCGCCTGCTGGAGCATCTCCGTCGGCACGGCGCCAATCAAGGTCATCTGCGACCCTTCGAGATGGGCCGGCGGGGGCTCGGTCAGGATCGGGTTGTGGCCGTCCCCCACCCACCAGCGGTTGCTCTTCGGATCCTTGCGGATCCGGATGGCGCGCAGGGGTGATTCCGGTTGATCGAGGTTGCGGTAGAGTCCCAGGCGGGCGGAGCCGGACGGGGGCGCCGTAGCGGCGACGGCCACCGGCTGCCGGCGGCCGGCGTTGCGGCCTGTCTGGCAGAAGGCCACGAGGACGCTGGAGGGATCAGGACCGGTCACCTCGATCACCTGCCCCACGGCGTCGGTCTTCGGCACGGTCAAGGGGGGCGGCGGCAACATGGCCGCCGGTGCACCTGGGGCCGTGCCGGAGGTGGCCTGCGTCCGGGGGAGAACGATGCGCGGCGCCTGGGCCGCCTGCGCGTTGGCGGTCAGGTATTCCTCCCACTCATGGAACACCCGCACCCCCAGGCCGAACAGAATCAGGGCTCCCATGCTGAGCACCATGAAATTCCAGATGCCGTGCGAGATGGAGGTCTGCGGGCGCGGCACCTCGCGTCGCTCCTGGGCCGCTTTCTGCAGCAGCGCCTGATGCACCGTGATCCGGTTGTCGGCCACCTGCAGCGCGAGCTCCATCGGCAGACGATGCCGCTGGCTCATTCTCATGGCGAGGGCCTTGCGCTCGCCGCGCTCCACCGCCTGCAGCGGGCTGAGGCACTTGTCGCGCACCGCCGCCGCGAACCCGGGATCGTATTCGACGTCGCCGGAGGATGCCGGAGCAGCGCGCTGCGCTGTCCGGGGAGTTTGTCCGTGAACTGCCTGGTCATGAAGGACCTGGTCGTGAGGCGCCTGCCCTTGAAGATCGCCAACCGTTTTCAATCGCTGCGTCGTGGTGCCCGGCGGGGGGACGGGGGCAGGTGGCGGCGCGTGACCGGCCCCTGCTGCGCCGTGCGTGGCGCCCGGCGCGGCGCTCGCCAGGGCCGCGTCCTCGAGCGTCATGATCCCCTCGAGCACCGAGTAAGCGCTGGCGAGATCGATCCCGCGGGCCTCGGCGTACTGCCGGGCCTTGCGGTATTTCTCGGCTTCGGGCGGCGGCTCGGGGCGGCGGACGGAGATGCGGTAACGACGGCCGCATGACCCGCAGGCCACCGCGACGGGCGCAGTGGATGCAGGCGTGACCGGAGCCTCGGTCAGCGCTCGGCAATGGGCACAGCGGAAATGCATCCCCACCTCCGTCGATCCCCATTTGAGGTCAAATGGGGCCGTCCCGGGGTCAGCACATTGACGCGGTGAACTTAGGGCCCTAAGTTACGCATGTCAAATGGATCCGGCTCGGCGGAGGCCGATGTGAAAAACGTCTTCCAGAATCGGGTGCTGCGTCCGGTGCGTGTCTACACGGCCAGCGCCAGCTTCGACGGGCTTCTGACCGTCAGCCTCGGCATGCGGACGCAGGATGAGCTGAACATCGCCGCCCGCCCCTTCCTGACTCTCGCCTCGGGATCGGTCTACTCGGGGCGGTCGGCGCTCGCGGAAGGGACGCTTTCGATCAGCAAGGCGGCCATCCTGTTCGCCTTCGAATTGCCGGATCTCGGCAGCCCGCTCGCCGCGACCACCGACGGCCCGGCCCTGGGGCGGTTCGCGCGCGCGGTTCTCCGCCTTCAAGTGGGAGATTTCGCGATCGAGGGATATGCGCACGCGGCCCAGGGAGGGGACGCGCTCTCCCGGCTCAACCAGGTGCGCCAGCCGTTCATGGCCCTGAGCCCGGCGAGCCTTGAGGGGGCGGGGGTCAAGGGAGCCATGCCGTTCGTGGCGATCAACCGGCAGCACGTGATCGCCGCGCAGGAGATTCTCTCCATCCACGCCCTCCCCGAGGACCCGTCGCAGGGGGCCGACCCGCAGGTCGCTTGAAGCGTCCCGCCATCCCGCTGATCGTCCTGTCGGCCTGCGTGCTGATCTCCCTCGGCGGCGCCCTGTTCAACGGATTCGCCTGGGACGACCGCCCGCTGATTGTCGAGAACCGCCTGGTGAAGGATCCGGGCTCCCTCGGCACCTTGCTGACCACCGGGTTCTGGGAGGCGGGCGACCGCCACGATCGCTTCCGGTCGTTCTTCCGCCCGCTGGTCTCCCTCAGCTACGCCATCGATTACGCCCTCTGGGGGCTGCGGCCGGCCGGCTTTCACCTTACCAACCTCCTGCTGCATCTCCTGTGCTGCCTCTGCGTCCATGCCCTGGCGCGGCGTTTCCTCGAACCGCTGCCGGCCCTCTTCGGCGCGGCGCTGTTCGCGGTGCATCCCGTGCATGTCGAATCGGCGGCCTGGATCTCCGGCCGCACCGACCTGCTGTGCGCCCTGTTCCTGCTGCTCGCGTTCCTGGCGCATCTCGACGCGGCCTCCCGCGGGAAGGGGCGCCGCTTGCCGATCCTGCCGATGTTCTACTTCGCTCTCGCCCTGCTCTCGAAGGAGATGGCCGCGACCTTCCCGATCCTGGTCTGCGCCGATCGCCTTCTGCGGCCGGCGGAGCCGCGCCGCCGCGCATGGAGGGCCGCGCTGGCCGCGTTCCCCTACCTGTGCGTGCTTATCATTTATATAGGGGTCCGGCGCCTGGTGCTGGGGGGCGGGGCCCCGCCCCTGTACCACCTGGGACCGGAAGCCTTCGCCGGCACGGCGCTGTTCGTCCTGGCGCGTTACGTGACGCTCCTGATTCTGCCGCTGGGATACGATCCGCATTACCCCTACGCTCCGCGCGCGGGGCTCATCGACCCGGTCGTCGTTCTATCGGTGGCCGTCCTGGCGGTGACCGTCGGCGCCGTGGCCTGGATCGCCAGGCGCGACCGGCAGTCCCGCTTCCCACTCGCATGGATTCCGATCACGCTTCTGCCGGTCTTCGGGTTCGGCACCTTCGGCGACGTGCTCCTGGCCGACCGCTTCCTCTACATTCCTTCAGTCGGGTTCGCGCTCCTGGCGGGGCTGGCCGCGGCACGCCTCGAGTCGGAGTGGCGATCCCGGACAGACTCGCCTGGCGTGCGAGGTCTCCGCCGATCGTGCCTTGCGGGAGCTCTGGCGATGCTGGCTCTCCTGTCGCTGCAGAGCCAGCGGCTGACCCGCGTCTGGAAGGACGACGACACCTTGTTCTCGCGCCTGGCGCTGACCTCCCAGGATTCCGCCATGGTGCGCTGCAATCTCGGCCTGGCGCTCTACGACCGCGGCGAGTTCGACGCCGCCAAGGACGAGTTCCGCACCGCAATAGCGCTCGTGCCGGGCTACGCGCTGGCGCACAACAACTTGGCCGCCGCCCTGGAGCGCGAAGGCCGCTTCGAGGAAGCGCTGCTCCAGTACAGGCAGGCGCTGCAGATCGCCCCGCAGCAAATTGAGACCGAGGTGAACGTCGGCAGCCTGCTGGTCCGCCTCGGAAGGCCGGCGCAGGGGATGAGCCGTTTGCGCGCGGTGTTGCAGAAAGCGCCGCGCTACCCGCAGGCCCTTTACGCCTTCGCCGACGCGGCCGCGCAGGCCGGCGAAAACGCCCTGGCCGAGCAGCACCTGGCCCAGGCGATCGCCATCGATCCTTTCTACGCCAACCCGTACTACCTGCGCGGAAAAATCCAGCTGGAGGAAGGGCACCCGGACGAGGCGGCGCAATCGATGCGCCGCTTCTGCGACCTGTGGCCGCACGACGACGAGCACCGCCGCGCGGCCGAAGCGGTCATCGCGCGCGCCGCGGCCGCTCCGCCACCCGATCGGGGGCCGAGGGAGCCGGGACCGGCGGAGACGGCGCCGCGGGCGCCGGCAAAGCAAGCACCGCCGGCGCTGGCCGGGCCGATCCCGCCGCCCGCGCGATGAACAGGTGGTGCGACAGGTAGCTGAAGGCATCCATCGGCTCGTCCTCGACCATCAGCCCCGAGCCTTTGAGTCGATCGCGCAGCGACTCCGCCTCCCAGAGCTCCACCCCGTGTGGCGCCATCTCCGACCAGGGGCTGTCCGGCGCCAGGCCGGTCTTCATCCCGACCACCAGCTTTTCCTGCCAGTCGACGCAGCGCGCCTTCCAGCGCGGGCGCGCCACCTGCTCCTTCACGATCAGCATGCCGCCGGGGGCCAGTCTTTCGCGACAGTCGTCGAGGACCCTCGCCTGGTCGGCCAGCGGGCGGTACATGAGCACGTCGGTCAGGACCACCGCCGCGAAGGGTCCGCGCGGCAGATCCTCCAGGCGGCCGGCGCGCAGGTCGACGTTGCGCGGGCCGAACCTTCGCACCACCTCGCGCCCGATCCGAAGCCGCCCCTCCAGGCGATCGATGCCGAGCACCTCCCTGGCCGGCTGACGCTCTCCCGCCAGAATCGCGAGCAGACCGTAGCCGCACCCGGCATCCAGGATCGCCCCCTCGGGGGGAAGTCGGCGCTCGAGCGCGTCGAAGTGCGGAAACCCGGCACAGCGCACCAGGAGATAGAGACCGGCCCGCGTATCGACACGGAAGAAGCGCCGCACCAGCGCGGCGGTTGTGGGGAGATGGCCGGGCCGGCTCATCGCGCTCCCTCCTTCCCCGATTCTTCCGCGGCGACGAGCAGGCGGCGCACCTCGATCTCCCCCGGCCCCGAGGTCGCGCGCAGCTCCGCGCCGATCGGCTCGCACCCTTCCGGCAGGCGGAACGAGGCGCGGTAGGCGTATCCCCAGTAGTGCGTCGCCGACTGATCGTCCTGCCACCAGAGCTGCACCGGGGTGGCGGCATGCAGGTCGTGACGCATGAGTGGCGCCGTCTCGATCCGATCGGGGGCGGTCTCCGCGGTTTCGATGCCGGCGCGCAGCGCGAAGCGCGCTCCGGCGCATCCGCGGCCGGCGAGGCTCAGCTCGGCCACCGGCTCCGCCTCGCGGCGAAAGGCGGCGCGGCGCATGAAGGTCACGAGGTCGAGATCGAGCGGCCCGCCGTGGGCATCCCCGCGGGACGCTGCGCGGGAAG
>JAYUCR010000503.1:0-6929 GCA_043740165.1 Acidobacteriota bacterium
CCGGTTCGAGCAGGAGGACCTGCCGTTCCACGAGCGCGTGCGCGCCGGATACCTCGAGCTGGCCCGGCGCGAACCGGCCCGCTTCACCATCATCGACGCGGCGGGCACGCTCGAGGCGGTGCAGGCTCGGGTCGTGAAAGCACTTGGGGTGGAGGACTAGATCGTGCGTTTCCCCGGCGTGGCGGGACAGGAACGGGCTTTCGAGGCCCTGACGCGCGCCTTCGCCTCCGGCCGCTTCCACCCGTCGCTCATCTTCCACGGCCCCCAGGGCGTCGGGAAGCTGACCTCCGCTCTGGCGCTGGCGAAAGCGCTCGCCTGCACGGCGACGGACGATCCGCCCTGCGGCCTCTGCTCCGCCTGCCGCCGCATCGACGCGCGGTCGCTGCGGCATCCGGACGTCCGCGTGGTGCTGCCGGAGACGACCGACGACTACCGCCGCGGCGAGGTGGCGGCCGAGGGTGTTTCGGGGATCGATGTGCAGGATCGCCAGGCCACGGCACTCCTGCATCCCGCCTGGGGGGTGCTGATCGATCGGGTCCGCGACGGCATCGCCTTCGCCAACCGGCGCCCGAGCGAAGGGACGCGCGCCATCCTGATCATCGACCAGGCCCACCGCATGGGCGCGGAGGCGGCCAATGCCCTCCTCAAGACGCTCGAGGAGCCGCCGGAACATGCGGTCCTCGTCCTCCTGACCACGAGCCTGCATGCGCTGCTGCCGACCCTGCGGTCGCGCTGCCAGGCGATCCCGTTCCGATCGATTCCTCCCGAGACGGTCGCGCGGGTCCTGACCGCCGAGCACGGCGTGCCGCCCGAGGAGGCGCGGCTGCGGGCGCTGCTCTGTGGCGGCCGAATCGGCGCCGCGCTCGAGCTCGATCTCGCCTCCTTCCGCGAACGGCGCGAGGCGATGCTGCGCCTCCTGGAGTCGTTCCTGCGCCCGCCGGATCCCGGTCTCGCGGTGGCGCGCGCCGAGGATCTCGCCAAGGGGGGCGACGCGACGGAGGCCGATCTCGAGATCCTGGCCACGCTGCTGCGCGACCGGATGATCCTCGAGGCCGCGGGAGACGAGGCGGGGGGATTGATCCACGCCGACCTCCGCGCCCGCCTGCGCACCCTGGCGCTTCGCCCGCACCGCGACGGGACGGGGGCGCTCCTGGCTCTCGAATCGGCCCTCGACGGCCTGCGGCGCCGCGGGAACCGCCAGCTTCTGATCGAGAACCTCCTGCTCGACCTTCTTCCCGACCGGGCCGCCACGGCGCCGCGACCCGGCCCCTGATCCGTACCCCGTGTCGCTGACCCGGCGCTCCCTGCAGGCCTACCGCGGCGACTTCGCGCGCGGATTCGCCTGCCTGCTCGCCACCAACGGGCTGACGCTCCTGGTGCCGTGGCTCCTCAAGCGCGCCATCGAGACCCTTCATGATGGCGGGGCCCAGCGCATGGTCGCGCTGTATGCCGCCGCCATCTCGGTCGTGGCCCTGCTCCTGGCCGCCATCCGCACCTGGTCGCGGCTTTACATCCTCGGGGCATCGCGCAAGATCGTCGCCGACATCCGCTCCGAGCTGTTCGCCCACTTGCAGACCCTGCCGGCTTCGTTCTACGCCCGGCACCGCATCGGCGAGATCATGTCGCGCGCGGTCAACGACCTCCTCCTCATCCGCTCGCTGTTCGGGCCGGCGATCCTCAGCCTCATGAACGTGGTGATCCTGTACACCGCCGGGCTGGCGATGATGGCGGCCATCGATCCGGTCCTATTGGTCGCCTCGATCGTCCCGTACCCGATCATGCTGCTGGCGGTGCGGCACGTCAGCCAGGCGATCCACCGCAAGAGCAACGCGACGCAGGAGCAGCTCGCCGAGATCAGCAACAAGGTGCAGGAGAACCTGAGCGGGATGCTCCAGGTCAAGGCTTACGTGCGCGAGGCCGCCGAGATCGAAGCCTTCACCGCGCTCTCCACCGAGTATCGCGCCCGCAACCTCTCCCTGGCGCGCAGCCGGGGGCTGATCGTGACGCTGATGTCGGGGCTGGGCGGCCTCTCCACGATCGTCGTGCTGTTCCTCGGCGGGCGCCACGTCATCGACGGCCGGCTGACTTTGGGGGGGCTCGTCGCTTTCATGTCGTACCTGGCGATCCTCTCCGGCCCCACCATCATGATGGGCTGGGTGCTGGGCGTGCTGCAGCGCGGCCGCGGCGCGCTGCGCCGGGTCGAGGACATCCTGGTCGAAGAGAGCGACCTGCCGGGCGACCACGCTCCGGGCCCGGCCCCCGCTCTGACCGGGGCGGTCCGGATCCGGGGACTCACCTTCGCCTATCCGGGGGGCGGCCCGGTCCTCCGCGATGTCGATCTCGACGTGCCGGCCGGCACGACGGTCGGGGTGGTGGGCCGGGTCGGGTCGGGAAAATCGTCGCTCGTGCAGCTTCTGACCGGCATCCACCCGGTGCCGCGCGGCACGCTGCTGCTCGACGGCCGCGACATCTCCGACATCCCGAACGACGGCCTGCGGGCGCAGGTGGCGATGGTCCCGCAGGAGAGCTTCCTGTTCTCGCGCACCATCGCCGACAACATCGCGCTCGGGCGGCCCGATGCCCCGCGCGACCGCATCGAGGCCGCGGCGCGCACCGCGCAGCTGACGCGCGATCTCGACTCCCTGCCGCACGGGCTCGACACCCGCGTCGGCGAGCGCGGCATCACGCTCTCAGGCGGCCAGCGCCAGCGCGCCGCCCTGGCCCGGGCGCTCCTGATGGAACCGAAGATCCTGGTGCTCGACGACGCCCTGAGCAGCGTCGATGCCGATACGGAAGAAGCGATCCTGCAGGGACTGCGCGGGTACATGGCGCGGCGGACGACCTTCGTGGTGTCGCACCGGGTCTCCACCGTCCTGTCAGCCGATCGGATCGTGTTTCTCGAGGCGGGCCGCGTGATCGAGAGCGGCACCGTGGCGGATCTGCTGGCCCGCGACGGGGCCTTCGCGCGCATGCACCGCCAGCAGCAGATCGAGCGCGAGCTGGAGATCCTGTGAGCCAGGATGACGAGGTCCTCGGCAAGGCCTACGACGCCCGACTGGTCGGGCGGCTCAAGGAGTTCGTCGCCCCCCAGGCGCCGCTCATGGCGGTGTCGGTCGTTCTGATGTTCCTCGTCATGGGGGCGCAGCTGACGCAGCCGTGGCTGATGAAGCGGCTGATCGACGAGCACATCCTGACCGGCAGCGCCGCGGGGCTCGCCTCGCTGGCGGCCCTGTACTTCCTCACCTTCGTCGTGGAGATGCTGGGTCGTTTTGGGCAGCTCTACACCATGGAGCGGACCGGGCAGAACGTCATCCTGGCGCTCCGCCTGCGCGTCTTCTCCCACCTGCAGTCCCTCGATACCGCCTTCTTCGATCGGTATCCGGTCGGGCGGCTGATGACCCGGGTCACCACCGACGTCGAGGCACTGGCCGACCTGTTCTCGTCCGGCGCCGTGTCGCTCCTGGGCGACGTCGTGAAGCTGCTGGCGATCGTCGGCCTGCTCCTCTGGCTCGACGTCCGGCTGGCGATCGTGACCTTCACGGTGATGCCGATCCTGTTCCTCCTGTCGGCGTTTTTCCGCGGTCGCATCCGGAAGACCTACCGTGACGTGCGCCAGCGCGTGGCGCGGATCAACGCCTACCTTCAGGAAGCGATCAGCGGCATGCTCCTGGCGCAGATGTTCCGCCGCCAGGGCGAGGACCACCGCGAGTTCGAGACGATCAACCGCGACCATCGCGACGCCGAGCTGCGATCCGTGATCTACGAGTCGTCCTTTTCGGCCATCGTCGAGATGGTCGGCACGCTGGCGACGGCGGCGATCATCTGGTACGGAGGCCGGCGGCTTCTCGGCGGGGCCCTGACCTTCGGCACCCTGGTCGCCTTCCTCGAATACGCGGCCCGCTTCTTCGGGCCGATCCGCGATCTGTCCGGGTTCTACGCCGTGCTGCAGGCGGCCATGGCCTCCTTGGAGCGGATCTTCGAGCTCGTCGACACGACACCGCGCATCCAATCGCCCGCGGCGCCGGATCTCGTCGCGGTCGGCCCGACGGCTCTCGGCCGGGCGACCGCCGGGACGGAAACGCTGGAGCCGGCCGGCGGCGGCCCGGCGGACGCTCCGGCTTCCGGGCGGATCGAGTTCGACGCGGTCTCGTTCGCCTACGCTCCTGGGGACGAGGTGCTGCGCGACGTCACCTTCACCGTCGAGCCGGGAGAGACGGTGGCGATCGTCGGCGCCACCGGGGGCGGCAAGACGACGGTGATCAAGCTGCTCATCCGGCTCTACGATCCGACCTCGGGCCGCATTCTCCTCAACGGGCGCGACCTGAAGGAGCTGCCGCTGGCGGGGCTGCGCCGCCACATCGGTGTCGTCATGCAGGATCACTTCCTGATCACCGGGACGATCGCCGACAACATCGCCTTCTCCGACCGCACCCTCCCCCGGGAGCGGATCGAGGCGGCCGCCCGCCAGGTGCATGCCGATCCCTTCATCCGCGCGCTGCCGCGCGGCTACGACGAGCCGGTGCGCGAGCGCGGGGGCAACCTGTCGGTCGGCCAGAAGCAGCTCCTGTCGCTGGCGCGCGCCGTCGCCACCTCGCCGTCGATCCTGGTGCTCGACGAGGCCACTTCGAGCGTCGATACCGAGACCGAGCGGCTGATCCAGGACGCCCAGGAGAAGCTCCTGCGCGGCCGGACGTCGATCCTGATCGCGCACCGGCTCTCCACCATCCTGTCGGCGGATCGGATCCTGGTGTTCCATCACGGCCGGATCGTGGAGTCGGGGCGCCATCGCGACCTCCTCGAGCGCCGCGGCATCTACCACCGGCTCTACCAGCTTCAGTTCGGGGCGCGCGACGAGGTTGCGGAGGCCGATCGGGCTGGGGAACCGGATCGCTCCGAGGCGCCGGCCGCGACCTCTCAGAGACCGTCCCAGCCGTAGCGCCCGCGATCGATCCGCCCGGAGGGGGAGACGCGCACTCCCTCCTTCCGCAGCCGGATCGCCTGGCGCTCCCCTTCGCCCGTGGCGTCGCCGGCCCGCGCGCTGATCTGCCCGGCGGCGTTGATCACCCGATGCCAGGGGACCGGCTTTCCCTTGATCCGGAGGCCATCGGGCAGGGCGCGCAACGCCCAGCCGGCGGTGCGCGCCCCTCCGGGGAACCCGGCCATGCGCGCCACGTCGCCGTAGGTCGCCACGCGGCCGCGCGGAATGCGCGCCACCACCGCCCAGATGGCGGCGAAGGTCGAGGTCAACGACGCGGGGACGGCGACGGGGCTGCGGACCACGGGGTCAGAACGCCCGCAGGGCGTCCAGGTAGCCACGGTGGTTGCGGGCGGTCTCCGGGATCGAATCGCCGCCGAACTTTTCGAGGAAAGCGTCGGCCAGCACGATGGCGGTCATCGTTTCGCCCACCACCCCCGCGGCGGCGATCGCCGACACGTCGGTGCGTTCCACCTGCGCATCGAAGGCCTCCTTGGTGATCAGATCGGCGCTCTTGAGCGCCCGCGGCAGGGTCGACAGCGGCTTCACCTCGACCCGGACCCGGATCTCCTCGCCGTTGCTCATCCCCCCCTCGATGCCGCCGGCATGGTTCGACGGGCGCCGGAAGCGGCGCTCGGCGGTGTCGTATTCGATCGGATCGTGGAACTCCGAGCCGCGCGCTGCGGCGGCTTCCGGCCCGGCGCCGATGGCGACCGCCTTGATCGACGGGATGGACCCCAGCGCCGCCATCAGCCGGGCGCTCAGGCGGCTGTCCCACTGCCGGTGGCTGCCAAGCCCGGGCGGCACGCCGCGCGCCACCACCTGGAAGGCCCCACCGATGGAGTCGCCCGACGCCTTCGCCGCGTCGATCAGGGCGATCATCCGGCGCTCGAGCTCCGGATCGGCGCAGCGCAAAGCGCTCCCTTCGGCGGCGCCGATCGCCTCCCAGGATCGCTCGACGCCGGGTTCCTCTCCGGCCGTTCCGAGCGTCACGGTGTGGCTGCGCACTTCGATGGCGAAGGCCCCCAGAAAAGTCCGGCAGACCGCCCCCACCGCCACCCGCGCGGTGGTCTCGCGCGCCGAAGCGCGCTCCAGGATGTCGCGCGCATCGTGCGTGCCGTACTTCAGCGCCCCGGCGAGATCGGCGTGGCCGGGGCGCGGGCGGGTGACCTGCTTCCGGGCCGCGGCGTCCCCTTCCACGGGCTCGATCGCCATCGCGGTCCGCCAGTTCTCCCAGTCGCGGTTCGCGATGCGCATTCCGATCGGGCTCCCCAGCGTCCGGCCGTGTCGCACTCCGGACAGGATCTCGACGCGGTCCTGCTCGATCTTCATCCGCCCGCCGCGGCCGTAACCGTGCTGCCGGCGGGCCAGCTCGCGATCGATGTCGGCCGCCAGGAGCGGCAGCCCCGCGGGAATCCCTTCCAGGATCGCCATGAGCGCCGGGCCATGCGACTCGCCCGCGGTCAGGAATCGGATCGTCCCCATGCCACCCACCTCCGGAATACGACGAAGACCGACCGCCCCCCAACGGTCCGCGATTATATGCGAACCCCCGTGCGGCGATCGGCGCTCGCCGACCGATTGACGCCGCCTGCGGGCGCGGCTATGCTCCGCGCGCATCGGGCCGCCGGCCCGGCGCCCCAAGGAGGCGGCATGCCCGACAATGGATTCTCCCAGGACGCCCTGCTGCAGTATGCCCGGAGCGAGCGCGCGGCGTTCGAATCGGCCCTGCGCGAGTTCGTCGAGATCCCGACCGTCTCGGTGGAGCCGGAACGCAAGGCGGACATGACGCGCGGCGCCGAGTTCGCCGTGGCACTCATCCGCCGGTTCGGCGGCGAGGCCCGCATCGTTCCGACCGCAGGGCATCCCCTCGTGCACGGCGTGTTCCAGCGCAACGCCGCCTGGCCGACCGTGACGCTCTACAACCATCTCGACGTGCAGCCGGCGGTGGTGG
>JAYUCR010000504.1:0-6912 GCA_043740165.1 Acidobacteriota bacterium
CCCAGGGTGATGCGGACGGCGTCGAGGTTGGGATGATGCACCAACCCCTCGAGGCAGGCTGCGATCGCCTCCTTGTGGCGGCCGGTGCGGCGGAGCTCGTCGACCTGCTGCAAGAGGGCCCGAGGGTCCTTCAGGATCCGTTCTTTCAGCATGTCGTTCGTTGTGCTGCCGGAAGACATCGTCCTCACCCATCGATAAGTGATTGAGAGGCCTGGGGAAAGCGCTGCCTGCCCGTGCGACGGGTCGGATTATAGGAGATGCTCGAAAGGGAAGTCAAAAAAGAGCGCCCCCGGGTGGTGCCGGGGGCGCTCGGTGGGTTCATGAGATGGGCGCGGGACTCAGGGTACGAACGTGAGCGGCACCTGGAAGCTGAAGTTGACCGGGTTGTCGTTCACGTCCCGCCCCTCCACGTCGACCGTCGCCAGAACGGTGGTCCCGGCGCCCGGCTTGCTGCCGTTCGGAACCAGGGTCAGGGTGACGACGCAGGTGTCGCCGGGCGAGCAGTACCCGGTGGAGATGGCCCCGCTCATGGAGGCCACGACACCTGGAGCAAACGCCGCGGTGTAGGAGTTCAGGGTGATGTCGTGGAAAAACGACGTGGCGGCGTCGTTGCGGGCGTTGATCGTGTAGCTCACGGTGACCGTCGTGTCCGTGGCCGCCGCCACGCTCAGGCCGCCTGGAGCGAGGCTCGTCACCAGGATCACGCCCTCCGCCTGCTGCGGGTCGTCGGTCTTGTTGCACGCGGGCGCCGTAGCCAGCACGAGGGCGACGGCCGCCAGCGCGGCGAGTCGGGTCAGTCGAAATTCGCTCCTCATGATGCGCTCTCCTCCTGCGCCTTCGCCTTCGTCGTGATGCGCGGCGTGATGAAGATCAACAGCTCGGTGTTCTTGCGGTTGATCGACTTGCTGCGGAACAGCCAGCCGAGACCCGGGATCTTGGAAAGGCCCGGCACCCCGGCCTGCGTGACCGAGTCGTTCAGCTTGAAGATGCCGCCGATGACCGCCGTGCCGCCGTCCGCGACCAGGATCTGGGTCGCCGCCCGCTCGGTCAGAATCGGCGGCACGTCGCCGACGCGATTGACGAAGTCGGGCGACGAGTTGTCCACCTTGATATCCATGATGACCGTCCCCTCGCGGGTGATCTGCGGGGTGACCTCGAGCTTGAGGGACGCCGAGATGAACTCGACGTTGATCTGCGTCGCCGTGGTGCTGACGACCGGGATCTGCGTGCCCTGCTCGATGGTGGCCTTCTGGTTGTTCTGCGTCGCGATGCGCGGCGACGAGAGGACCTTGACGTCGCCGTTGAGCTCGAAGGCGTCGAGGGTGGCGTCGAGGTTGAACGTGTCGAGCACGTTGGCGAACGAGATGCCGAGCGTCCCCGCGGCGGCGGGCGCCGGCAGGTTCACGTCGTAGCCGATCGAGCCGGTGTGCGGGAAGGCCAGGCCGGTCTGCGTGCCCGTGGCGTTGCTGGCCGACGCGTGCGCCCCCCAGGTGATGCCCAGGTCGCGCTCGAACTCGCGGTCGGTCTCCACGATGCGCGCCTCGATGGTGACCTGGGGCGTCTGCTCGTCGAGATTGTCGATCAGCCGGTTGATCGGCTCCTGGCGGTTCGCCAGGTCGCTGATGATCAGGGTGTTGGTGCGATCGTCCATGATGACGTCGCCGCGCTTCGACATGATCTTCTTGATCACGAGGACGACATCCTTGGCCTTGGCGTACGAGAGCTTGCGCGTGAAGGTGATCGGCTCCTCCTCGAGCTCCTGAGCCTCGATGAGGGACTTGCGCGCCGCCGCCTCGGTGGCCAGCTTCTGGGTGCTCGCGATGCGCACGACGTTGTTCTCGAACACCTTGTCGAGGCCATTGTTCTTCAGGATGATGTCGAGCGCCTGATCCTCCGGGACGTTCTCCAGGACGATCGTGAGGGTGCCCGCCACCGCCGGATCCAGGACGATGTTGTAGCCGGTGATCTCATGGAACAGCCGGAAGACGTCCTTGAGGTCGGCGTCCTTGAAGTTCAGGGAGATCCGCTTGCCGGTGTACTTCGGGCCGGTGTCGGAGATCGCCCGCGCGCCGAAGTGCCGCGCCGAAGGCAGGGTGATCTCGTCGCTGGCGCGCTTGGTCCCCTTGAACCGCACCTCGGGGACGCTCTTCTCGATGGCGACGTCGCCCTGCGCCAGGAGCGGATTGGTCGAGGCCTTCTTCGGCATCGCGACCGGCTCCGTCCCGCCCGCATCCTGAGGCTCCGCGTCAGGGCTGTTCACGCCGGCATCGTCCGCCGGCGCTGCGGCGGCCGGACCGGGCTCCGCCGGCGGCGGCTCCGGCGCGGCGCTGCCGTCAGCCGGCTTCTCCGCCAGAAGCGCCTGGTCTATCGGGTGCGGCTGGCTCCCGGTTTCGGCTGCGCGACGCGCCGCTTCCTCCGAGAAATCCACCACGAGTCCCATCTCGGTCGCTTCGATAGCGTAGGCCTTCGGAGCGCGCAGATCGAACACCACACGCGCCACGGGGGTCGGCTTGCTGGCGAACTGCGCCACCCGCACCCTGGAGAGGACCTGGGAATCCATCGTCACGGTCTTCGTCTTCGTCCGATCCATCACGCCCACGAGGTCGATGACCAGGCGCGGAGGATTGGCGAGCTCGAAGTGCTCTTCCTTGAGGGCGCCGTCGGCCTTGAGCACGACCACGGGCGATGCCGGCTCCCCGCCGGTCTCGACCGAGGTGAGGTTCCGGGCCACCGGTCCTTTGGGAGCCGGGCCACGCACCACCTTCGGTGCCTCCGTCTTGGCGGTCGCGGCCTGGGGCTTCTCGGCCGCCAGGGGCTCCGCGATCGGCTGCAGGGACCCGGCCGGTTCGGCTCCGGCCGTGACCGTTGCGCTGCCGGCCGGTCCATTGGTCGCCACCGGGGCCGGGGCGGTTTCGGCTGCTGCGTCCACGGCAGGGGACGTGTCCGGGGCCGAAGCTCCAGCCGTGTCCGGGCTCGCGGCCTCTGAACTCGAGGCGTCCGCGACCATGGGCGGTTCGGGGACGTTTTCGGCATCGCTGAGGGTCGGGAAGTCGATGACCAGATCGTTCCCGTCGAGCCGCACGGCGTGCTTGGCGGTCTGCACATTGTGGAACTCGAACTTGGCGATGGTTCCCCCGTCCACGCCCTGGACGTTGGAGATCGCCACCTCTTCGACTTGAGGCGTGTCGAGCCGGATCTCGTCCGCCAGGCCCTGAGCGCGGACCTCCAGCGCCTCGACCACCAGCGTATGAGGATCCGGCTGGTAGGTCGTGAAGCTGAACGGGTAGTTGCCGTGCAACACCACCTGGGTGCCGGACGGCGTCGCCGCGTGATCGATGGCATGCACCACCACCGATGACGGCACGTTGAGTGCCGCCTGGCCCGGCTCGCTCACGGGCGGATTGCCCGAGCAGTGCAGGGCGGCGGCGGCGATCGTGAACAGAATCGCGAGCTTGCCGAGCCTCATAGATTCTCCTCCCCCTCCTCCGCTGACGCCAGCCGCTTGGTGACATCCCGGAATGGCTTGATACTTCGTGGATCGTTAACGTCCTGCCGGAACATCACCGTGCCCGAGTTCCGATCAATCTTCATGATCTTGCCGTCGAACAGGGTGTCCCCCACGCGGAGGAAGTACCCCTTGTTGTCGCTGCCATTGAAGAATGCCAGGTGCTCCTTCCCCTTCTGCACGATGCCGACCAGGTCCACCTCGGAGATCAGCATGCCGGCGATGCCGCGCGGGCGCGGCCCTTTCTGCTGGCTGTTGAGCGGATCGACCAGCGATCGGAACGGGTCGCGCCGGCCGGCGGGGTCGTAGCTGAACCCCCGGCCGGTGAGCATCGCCTCGTTGTCTTCCATGATGCGGTTGATGGTTTCACCGGCTTCCTGGACTTCCTGGCCGGAGACCGGAGCGGTGGCCGCCGCCGGTGCTTCGCCCGCCGCGGGCGCTGGGTCCTCGGCCTGCGCGCGCTGCGCGCCGGAGAGGGCCATCGCCACCGCGGCGCCCAGGATCAGAGCCAGCCGCGTTCGGTGTGTCATGGCTGCTGCCCTCCCTGCTGCTGCACGCCCTTGTCGTCGTACACGAAGGTCGTCGCCGTGAAGTGGGACGTGATCGAGCCTTTCCCCTGGTTCCGAGCCCCGATCACGACGTTGCTGACGTTGATGATCCGCGAGTACTTGCTGATGCGGTCGAAGAACACCCCGAGGTCGTGGTAGTCGCCTTCGATCTCCATCTGGATCGGGAACTCCTTGTAGAACTCGACCGCATGCAGCTGCTGGGGGTTGAACTGCATCAGCTCCAGGTTCGACTGATCCGCCAGGTTCTTGACCCACTTCAGGAGCTCGCCGGTCTCCGGCTCGGTGGGCAGGATGGCCAGCAGGTCGCTCAGCTTCACCTGCAGGTTCTCGATCTCGCGCTCGAACTCGGGCAGCTTGGCCTCGATCGCCTGTCCCTTCCGGATCTCGGCCTGCAGGCCCTCGAGCTTGGAGCGCTCTCCTGCGTTGCGCTTGCTCATCTCGTTGAAATTCGGGTAGGCGGTCCAGGCCGCCGCCACCAGGACGCCGGCCATGACGACGACGACCGCGAACTGTCCCCAGAACGGCAACTTCTTGAAGTCCATCGCTCCACCCTCCCCTAGGTTCCGGACGCCGGCGCCGTTGTGCCTTCCGCCGGCGCCGTTCCCGCCGCCGGGGCCTCGGGAGTCGAGGAGACCGGCGTCGGCTGGAACTGACACGTCAGGGAGAAGGTCACCCCGGCCGGAATGGACGAGATGGGACCCAGCACCACGTTCTGGAAGTATCGCGAGCTCGTCAGGTTGTTGTAGAAGTTGGAGACCGCGTTGTACGTCGTCGCCTTGCCCTGAATCTGCACTGTCCAGGCCGACTCGGTCATGTTGTCGAGCCAGAGAAAGTCGGGGAGCTGCTTGCTGATTTCGTCGAGGAGGTGCACCGGCCCGCTCTGGTTGCGCTTCAGCTGCGACACCAGGGCAATCTTCCGCTGCAGGAGCTCCTTCTTGGCCTTGTAGTCCTCGCCCTTCTTGATGATCGCCTGGAGGCGCTCTCTCTCCTGCTCGGCGCGGGCGATCTCGGAGACCAGGTGACGGTGCTCTCCGGCCAGGCTGTACCAGCGCCAGCCGACGACCAGCGTCGCCAGGATCACGACTCCGATCATCAGGATGTTCTGCCCCAGGGCTCCGCTGCCCTCGAGACGCGGCATGGCGCGTTCGCGGCTCTTCCCCTTCTGCGACTCAGCGATGAGGTTTATCTTGATCATCGGTTGTCCCCAAGCCGCCGGGAGGCCAGACCGACGGCGATCGAAACGCTCGGCCCCAGGTCCTCAAGGGTCTCCGGGGAGATCCCTTTCGCGACCTGCACGCGGTTGAACGGGTTCATCGCCTCGACCGGCACGCCGAAGCGCTGCCCGAGCGCCTCCTTCAGATTGGCGACGCGGGACGACCCGCCGGCCAGCACCATCTTCCCGATGCTCTCCCCGGGAGTCGTGTTCTTGAAGAAGTCGATCGTCTTCTGGATCTCGCCGCCGATGAAGTCGTTCACCGAACCGAGAATCGCCGGCAGCCGGTCCAGGTCGATCCCGTCGACCGAGTCCCCGCGCTTCAAGGATTCCGCCTGCTCGAAGCTGACGTTCAGCTCCTTGCGGATGGCGTCGTTGTAGTGATTGCCGCCCACCGAGATATCGCGCCAGAAAATCGACGTCGAGCCCTTCAGGATGGCGACGTTGGTGGTCGAGGCGCCGACGTTCACCAGCGCCACGCTCTCGTCGGAATCCGAGCCGTAGTTCATCTCGAAGCAGTTCTGCAGCGCGAAGACGTCGACGTCCACCAGCACGGGATTGCGACCCGCCTGGGTCACGACCGAGGTGTAATCGTTGATCTTGTCCTTCTTGGCGGCCACCAGGAGGACATCCATGTTCCCGTCACTTCCACCGCCCTTCAGGACCTGATAGGCCAGGTTGACGTCTTCGACGTCGAACGGGATGTACTGCTCCGCCTCCCAGGGGATGACCTCGGCCAGCTCCTCCTCGGAGGTGGCCGGGATGGAGATCTTCTTGATGATGACGCTGTGGCCGGAGAGCGCGATGGCCACCTCGCTCCCTTTCATTTTCCTGGAGCCGAAGGCCTTCTGGATGGTCTCGATGACCAGGCCGGCGTCCATGATGGCGCCATCGACGATCGCTTCGGGCGATAGCGGCTCGATGGCGACGTTTTGAAGTTGGAATCCCTTGCCCTTCCCCAGTTCCTTCAGCTCGACCACCTTGATTGCGCTGGAACCGATGTCGAGCCCCACCAGCGACTTCGCTCTCGAGAAGAACACGGTCTGCCTCCTCTTTCTCCGACCTGGTCGCGTCCGGGCCCCCTCGACTCCGGGGTCCCGTTTTCACGAATGTCCAATATATTCCGCGAGTCCATTCTTGCAAGGCACCGTGACGAAAATGACGATGCGTTGACCATATAACGCGTATGCTCTGTGAATTAGGCGCGAATAACGCATTTAGATACAGCATTTTATGTTATTGCGATCAGGCAGGTTGGCGAATCGGAGCCGTTGGCGGGGAGGATTGCCCGCGGCATACCGCCTGTGTTAGAGTTCCGGCCTTCGAATCAAAGTCCTGCAGGAACTTCGCTGTTCTGCGGGAGTTCAGGGAGGCACCGTTGGCCCGCTCTTGTGAGTTGTGCGGAAAGAGACCTGTCTTCGGAAATCAGATCAGTCACGCGCACAATGTTTCGTCGCGGGTCTGGCGTCCGAATATTCAGAGGGTGCGGGTGGTCGTCGGCAAGACGCGCCGACGGATGAAGGTCTGCACGCGCTGCCTGCGTTCCGGCTCCGTCGTCAAAGCCGCTTCCTAATCCACTCTCGCGACAGCCTCGATCTCCACCCGCGCGCCACGCGGCAGACCCG
>JAYUCR010000505.1:0-2825 GCA_043740165.1 Acidobacteriota bacterium
GGAGGGCCCCCCGTCAGGCGGTGCAGCGGCCGATGAACCGGATGGCGCGCCTCGATCCCGCGGGCCTGCAGGCGCTCGACGAGATCGCGCGCCCCGCCCGCGGCGCGCAGCAGGTAGCGATGGAACACCGGCTGCGCTCCCTGCGGCAGATCGGGACGCCGCAGCGACTCCCCGGCCAGCGCCGCGTCGTAGTGCGCCACGATCCGGCGGCGGCGGACGACGAACTCCGGCAGGCGGCCCAGCTGTGCGACGGCGATGGCGGCGTGCAGATCGCCCATCAGGCCGTTGACGCGGGGGCGGTCGTCCTCCTTCTCGTCGTGCCCGGCCCGATCCCGCGCCTTGCGCACCACGCCGGCGGCGGAGGCGAGAGCCCCTCCCGGGCCTCCACAAGTCAACATCTTCGTCGGGCCGAATGAGAAGACCGCGGCGGCGCCGCGCGATCCGACCGGCGCGCCGTCGAGGCGGGCCCCCGGAGACTGGGCGCAATCCTCGATCACCGGAACACCGAAGCGGAGCAGAGGATCGATCGGCGCCGGGTTTCCGAACGGGTGCACCAGGACGATCGCCCCCGTCCGCGGCGTGGCGCGACGCGCCACATCGGCGGGGTCGAGCGCCAGGGACCCGGGGTCGACATCGCAGACGAGCGGCCGCGCGCCCGCCGCCCGGACGGCGTGCAGCAGGGCGGCGCAGCCGTAGGACGGCACCACCACGTCGCTGCCGGCCTCAAGCTCGAGTGCCTGCAGCGCCAGGGTGAGGGCGAGGGTTCCGGAGGCCACCGCAACCGCCGCCTCGCAGCCCGACAGCCTCGTGAGGAGAGCCTCCAGCCGCGCCGCTTCGGTACCGGGAGCGAGGCGCGCCGAGCGCAGCACCCGCCGCGCCGCCGCCTCTTCCTCGGGACCGAGATCGGGCCGGGCATGCGGCACGAACAGCCGTTCGACCGGACGTGGCCTCGCGGCTCCGCTCACGCGGCGACCCGGCCGGGCAGCACCTTGGCGTCCGCGGCTCCCGAGACGTTGATGAACAGTCGCAGGGGGGCGAATCCCTCGGCCCAGCGCACCCGCCCCTGCACGCCGCGGAAATGCGCCGACGCCTGGGCGATCTCGCTGATCGGTGTCCCCTCGATGCGGGTCTTGGAGATCTGGCTCTTATGCCGGTGCAGGGCCTCGATCTTCGGGGCGATCTCCTCGGCGATGTCGATGAAGACCGTCGGGGTGAAGTTGACCGTGGTCGGCCCCTCGTAGAACAGCACGTTGCGGGCGTACCGGGTCGCCGAGATCGCGGCCCTCGCCACCTGGCGGTGATCCTGGTGCGTGTCCTCGGGGAAGTTCACGAAGATGAAGTCGGGGGAGGTGCGCGCGATGACCCGTTCCATCCGATCGATGAGCCGACGCACCGAGGGGAGGAGGGTGTCGCGGTACCCGCCCCAGTGGATGCGCGACGCTCCGAGCACCTCGGCCGCCTGGGTCTGTTCCCGGCGGCGCGTCCGAGCGTTGCCGCCGCGCGAGCCATCGGTCATGACCAGAAGCTCGATCCGCACGCCCTTGCGCGCGTACTTGATGAGCGTGCCGCCGCAACCGAACTCGATGTCGTCGGGATGGGCGCCGATCGCCAGGATCTTCATGCTGCCACCGCCGGGGCGCCGCGCAGGACGCTCGCCGCCTCGCCGCCGCAGCGCATCAGGAGGTCGACCGCCGACATCCGCGGTTCGAATCCGGGCTGCCCCTGGTCGTAGACGGGATGGCTGAATTCCTGAAACTCGACCTGGATGCCGGCCTTCTGCCAGGCCGCCGGATCCATGTAAGCCTGCCCGCCCGCGCCGGCCAGATAGGTCGAGCAGTGCAACCGGCGGCACAGCTCGATGAGCCGCGCGTCGGGCCCCTCCGGAATGCCTTCCAGGCTCGAGGCCAGGACGATCGGGGTGCGCAGGCCGAGGAGCGCCGCGAGGCACCGCACCGAGGCGGCGTTCAACTGCGCCAGGGAGTCGGTGGGGAGGTCGATGAGATCGCAAATCGGCCCCATGACGGCGGCGGCATGCGGGGCGCGACCATACGTCTGCCGCAGCGCCTCCTTGTGCTTGCGCCGCCAGGGGGACGTGTCGTCGAGACGCACCTCGCTGATGCGCATCGGATGCCGGTGGTGGACCGGCACGGTCAGCCACTGCCACCCCTGCGCCGTCCGGATGCGATTACGATTCTGCCATTCGTTCTTCTTGTACTGGACCGTGTCGAGCAATACGAACTGATCGACCCTGTCGATCTTGTCGAAGTACCCGAGCCAGGGCAGATACTGCGGCTGGTGAGCGGCGAGTTTCACGCCCGGTCCTCCATGCGATCCTGGTGCAGGGACGCAAGATAAGGACTGGACGGCAGGGCGGCAACCGCCTGACGCGATACCGGCCGCCTCACGCCGCAACCTCCTTATAGAGGCTCACGAGCCGGCGCACCATCCGGCCGGCGCCGTAAGCGACGGCGCGGGAGCGGCCGCGCCGCCCCAGGTCGGCGGCGAACGACCGATCTTCAGCGAGCCGGACGAGGGCGGCGGCGAGCGCCGAAGCGTCGGCCGGAGGGACCAGGAGGCCGACCTCGCCGTGCAGGAGAAGCTCGGGCACCCCGCCGACCGAGGTGCCGATGACCGGCACGCCGAACGCCATCGCCTCGACCAGCGCCCGTCCCATCCCTTCGTTGCGGGATGCCAGGACGAAGATGTCGGCGGCCGGCAGCAGTTCGGAGGGAGCCGACCAGCCCCCGACCAGTCGCACCCGATCCGACAACCCCGCCTCCTCGGCCAGCGCCTCGATCTCCCGCTTCTGCGATCCTTCCCCGGCG
>JAYUCR010000506.1:0-2824 GCA_043740165.1 Acidobacteriota bacterium
GAAACAGCGCTCTTCGCCGATGCCCCGATCGACGCCGACGGCATCATCCCCGGGAATCTCTATATCCAGGGGCGCGGCGCCCCCGATCTCGTGGGCGAAGCCTGGTGGCTGATCGCCCGGAAGCTGGCCGATCTCGGACTGCGTCGCGTCCAAGGTGATCTGATCGCCGACGACGCCTACTTCGACAGAACCCGGCGGCCGCCGGGATGGCCGGCCCTGGGCGCCGACTCCTGGTACAACGCCCCGATCGGCGCGCTGTCGTGCAACTTCAACGTGGTCACCGTCCATGTCCTGCCCTCGCCGCTTCTCGGTGGTCGTCCCGATCTGACTCTCGAGCCGACCGCATCGTTCTTCCAGGTGCGCAACCGCGCCACCACCGGCACCCAGCCCACGGCGATCGCCGTCGATCGCTCGTTCGAGGAAGGCCAGAACAGCCTCGCCGTTTCGGGGACCATCCGGCGGGGCGGAGCGCCTGTCGTTCTGCACCGGGCCGTCGAGGAGCCGGCGCTGTACGCCCTGCACACGTTTCGCGACATCGCCCGCGGCTCCGGGATCACCATCGGCGGGGCCCTTTCGACCGGCCTGGTGCCGGAGGGAGCGCGCACCCTCTACCGTCACGAATCGAGGCCGCTCTCGGCGCTGCTCGTTGACATGAACAAGAACAGCAACAATTTCATGGCGGAGATGATCATGAAGACGCTCGGGGCACAGTTCGTCGGCGCGCCGGGCACGACCGCGGCGGGACTGGACATGGTGCGGGCGTATCTCTCCGGGATCGGCCTCGATCCATCGGCGACGGCGCTGGCGGACGGCTCGGGCCTCTCCGACGACAGCCGCGTCACGGCGCGCCTCCTGGCGGAGGTGCTGGCCAGGGCGCAGCAGGATTTCGAGGTCGGCCCGGAACTTCTCGCCTCGCTGCCCATAGGCGGCGCCGACGGGACGCTCAACGATCGCTTCGTCGGCGAGCAGGCGCATCGCAGGGTGCGCGCCAAGACCGGGCGGATCGCCGGGGCCATCGCGCTCGCCGGCTACGCCGCCAACCGCGATGGCCGCCGGTTCGCCTTCGCGATTCTCGCCAACCAGCCGCGCGGCACGATGGAGGCGGTGCACCGCGCCATCGATCGCATGGTGGAGGAGATCGTCACCAGCTCCGACGCCGATCTCGGTGAGCCTTAGGAGCCTGTCCTAGAGTTTGAGCTTCTCGATCAGCTCGCGCACGGCCGCGGCCGAGCGGTCGAGGGCCGTCTTCTCCTCGGCGGTCAGCGTGATCGTGATCACCTTCTCGAGTCCGCCGGCGCCCAGCTGCGCCGGCACTCCGAGAAAGAGATCGTGGTGCCCGTATTCCCCTTTCAGGAAGGCGGCGCACGGCAGAATGCGGTGCTCGTCGAGAAGGATCGCCTGCGCCATCTGCACGATCGAGCTCGCCGGCGCGTAGTAGGCGCTGCCGCTCTTGAGGAGATTCACCACCTCGATGCCGCCGTCGCGCGTCCGCTGCACAATCGCGTCGATCCGCTCCTTCGGCAGGAGCTCGGTGATCGGGATGCCGGACACCGTCGAGTAGCGGGGCAGCGGCACCATCGAATCGCCGTGCCCGCCCAGGACGAAGGCGTGCGTGTTCTCCACCGACACGCCGAGCTCCTCGGCGATGAAGAATCGCATGCGCGCCGAATCGAGCACCCCGGCCATGCCGAGCACCCGCTCGCGCGGAAACCCGCTCACCTTCAGGGCGGTGTGCGCCATGGCGTCGAGGGGGTTGCTCACGACGATCAGGACCGCCTTCGGCGAGTGCCGCGCCACCTGCTCGGTCACCGACCGGACGATCTCGAAATTCTTCTGCAGCAGGTCGTCGCGGCTCATCCCCGGCTTGCGCGGCAGTCCCGAGGTGATGACGACGATGTCGGATCCGGCCGTCGCTTCGTAGCCGTTGCTGCCGGAGAGGCGGCAATCGTAGCCGTCGATCGGCGCCGCCTCGTTGAGGTCGAGGGCCTTCCCCTGCGGCAGCCCCTCGACGATGTCCACCATCACGACATCGGCCAGACGGCGCAGCGCGATGCGCTCCGCGGCCGAGGCGCCGACGTTTCCGGCGCCGATGATCGAGACTTTCCTGCGCATCGATGCGTCCTCCCGTTTTCAGGACCCGGTCTGGATCCGGGCGATGACCTCTGTGGCGAACTCGGAGCACTTCACGGCGGTGGCCCCCTCCATCTGCCGCGCCAGGTCGTCGGTGACCCGGCCGGCGGAGATGGCGGCGCGCACCCCCTCGACGATCTTCCCCGACGCTTCCGCCCAACCCATGTACTCGAACATCATGGCGCCTGAGAGGATGAGCGAGCCGGGATTGAACCTGTCCTGGCCGGCCTGCTCCGGCTCGGTGCCGTGGGTCGCCTCGAACACCGCCGTGGCGTCGCCGATGTTCGCGCCGGGAGCGAGCCCCGGCCCGCCCACCTGGGCCGCGGCGGCGTCCGAGAGGTAGTCGCCGTTGAGGTTGGTGGTGGCGAGGACCGAATAGTCCGCCGGCCGCGTCAGCAGCTGCTGGAGCATGGCATCGACGATGCGATCCTTGATGACGATTCTGCCGCGGGGCACGGCGTCCCCCATCCCTTCGGCTTCCTCTTCGGTCAGGGTGAACTCGCCGAACTCATGGCGCGCCACCTCGTAACCCCATTCCTTGAACGCCCCTTCCGTGAACCGCATGATGTTGCCCTTGTGCACCAGGGTGACGCTCGGCTTGTGGCGCTCCACGGCGAAGCGGATCGCCTTGCGGACGAGCTGCTTGCACGCCTTCTCGCTCATCGGCTTGACCCCGAGGGCCGATCCGATCGGC
>JAYUCR010000507.1:0-6879 GCA_043740165.1 Acidobacteriota bacterium
CGTACCAGGCGGTCCAGGTCGGGATCGGCTGGGTCTGGTAGTGCACGTCGAGGGCGCGAAGGTTCCACCAGGTCGGATCGCCGCTGGTCAGCTTCACGACGCCCGACGAAAACATCAGCCGGAAGAGGAGCCACGCCACGAGCCAGCGGGCGAGCCGGGTCGGCCCGGCGGCGCAGGGGAGGCGGCAGCGCAGGCGCCACGGTGCCATGAAAAGGGCGAGGAAGCCGGCCTCGAGGAGCAGCGCGTCCCACTGGAAGTTCAAGAAGGTCCGGCAGACGGTGGCGAGCGAGAGGTAGAGCACCCAGGCGCCGGCCAGGCAGGGAAGCGGGGCGAGGCCCGCCAGCAGCAGCACCGACAGCACGACCCCCGCGACGCAAAACCCATGAAGGATCGGATCGCCGGCGCCGGTGATCCAGCAGAGGGTGGGCGCGCGCCAGTAGGCGGCGGCGCCGATGTGCGCCTTCGCCGCCTCCAGGAAGGTCGCCGCCGGCAGGATGCCGTTCCGGCCCGCCAGCCCGACCACCTGCACGGCCAGCGACCCGAACGCCGCCAGATAGACGAGACCCATGGCGCGCAGGAAGAGGCAGCGGGAGATCGCGAAGTTCGGCTGGGCCGTCGGCCGGGTCATCGCGTCAGTCGTAATGTTTGACCCCCGGCCAGGCCTGCGCCACAGTCGTCTTAAGCCGCCGGGCGACAAAGATCGGCAGATCGCTTTCGTACGGCATGCAATCGGCGCAGGTGAACATGCCCGCCTGCTCCACCTGCTCGAAATGCGATCGCTCGGTCTCGATCTCTCCTCCGATGACGATCACACAGTCGCCCGTCGCTCCTCCCGGCCCCCAGATCCAGTAGTTGTTGTGTCCGCTGATCGCCCGCGGCAGACCGAGCCGCCGGCCGAAGAAGTCGATCGCCCCCGCTTCGCCGTAGTTCTGCGCGAAGATGGCGCAGCCGGCACGCGTCTCGGGGGGGATCTTCCGGTAAACCTCCGCCACTGTCGTGGCCAGCTCCGGCCAGCCGAGCATGTCGGCATACTGCTGCGGCAGGCGCCCCATCTCGTGTCGCTCCTCGGTGCTCGCGCCCACCCCGAAGGCTTTCGCATAGGCTACATATTTTTCGACCGGCAGGATCGGCAGGGCGAATGGCGCCAGCACCGCGCCCCCCGCGACGACGACCGCTAGGGTGACCGGGCGCAGCCGGCCCCATCCCGGGCGCTCGAATGCCGCCTCGACCGCTACCGCCCCGGCCGCGATGAGGATCGGGTAGGCGAGCGACAGGTAGCTGGCGCGGCTGCCGCCCGCGATCATCAGCAGCAGGGCGACGGCGAGATACAACCAGCCGAACAGGCGCCAGGGCCGGCCGCGGCGTGCCAGCAGGAGCCAGATGATTCCCGCGATCCACAACGGAGCGACGAGCGGGTTCATCACCTGAATCTGATTCGCGATGAACCGGATCGGGCCCACGGCGACCATCTTGTGCAGCGTGGCGTTGCGCATGAATTCGAGCGTCGGCCAGCCGTGACGCATCTGCCAGATCAGGTGCGGCAGGAAGAGCGCCGCCGCCGTCCCGCCGGCAAGCCAGGGGCCGGGCGTCAGCAGCCAGCGGCGGCGCTCCGTGAGGAGCATTCCCGCGAGCATCCCGATCCCGAGCCACAGAATGCTCAGCTTGTTGAGCAGCCCCAGGCCGAGGAGAACGCCGAGCAGGAACCACAGAGGGATCGTCGGCCGCTCCATGAGCCGGACCAGGAGCCAGAACACGACGGTCCAGATCAGCAGGTCGATGCTGTTCATCGAATAGTAATGACCGATGGCGAGGTAGACCGGCGCGGCGATCACCGTGAGGCCGGCCAGCGCCTGGCTGAACCGACCCCCTCCGAGCCGCCGCGCCAGCCGGCAGGTGAGGTACACAGTGAGGCCGCCGGCGAGCGCCGGCAGCAGGCGCAACGCGAAGAGCGACGTGCCGAACAGCCAGCGGCTCGCCGCCAGCAGGGCGATCGACAGCGGTGGGTGGTCGACGTATCCCCAGGCGGGATGATCGGCGCAGGAGAGGTAGTACAGCTCGTCGCGGAAGTAACCGTAGCCGCGGCAGGTCGTCATGTGGAGGAAGAGTTTCGCGATCCCCAGGAGCGCCGCGATCGCCCGGCCGCTTCCGGCCGCGTCGCGGGCAGGGGAGGCGATGGCCGACATGCGCGAATTATGGCACGCAGGCGCGCGACGTCGGGTAGCATCCGCCGATGAATCTCTACACGGTCCTGGCGCTGCTGCTGAGCGGGATGATCGGCGTGTCGCTCGGCGTCATGGGAGGCGGCGGTTCGATTCTGGCGCTCCCGGTCCTGGTCTACGTGGCGCGCATCGATCCGCGACAGGCGGTCGGGATGTCGCTCGCCATCGTCGGCGCCACCAGCCTGATGGCGAGCCTGATGCACCACCGGGGCGGGCGCGTCGATCTGCGCGTCGGCGCGGCGTTCGGTCTCGCCGGACTGCCGGGGGCCTACCTGGGGGCGAAGCTGACGCACCTGATGTCGCCGCGCGTCCTGCTGCTGATGTTCTCGATCCTGATGCTCGTCGTGGGCGCGGTGATGTTCCTGCGCTCGGTGCGCGAGCCGAAGGAAGGAGCGCGCGCGGCGAAGCGCCGGACTGCGGCGATCATGGCGGCCGGCCTCGGTGTCGGATTTCTCACCGGGTTTCTCGGGGTCGGCGGCGGATTCATCATCGTGCCGGCGCTGGTGATGTTCGCCGGCCTTCCGATGCCGACCGCCGTCGGCACCTCGCTCCTGATCATCGCCCTCAACTGCACCGCCGGCGTTCTCGGCCACCTCGGAGAGGGGGGCGTTCCGATCGGCGCCACCGCCTCGTTCACCGCGGTGGCGATCGTCGGCGGCATCGGCGGCGAGCGCCTGGCGTCGCGCCTGTCGCCGCGCTCGCTGCGGCGCGGCTTCGCCGTCTTCGTCATCCTCCTCGGCCTGTACGTCCTGATCCGCAACCTGCGCGCCGTCGCCTGATCGGCCGTTCCGAGCGATCGGGTAGGATCAGGACGATGAGCAGCCCTAGATCGGCGATCCGTGCGGCCCGTTACCTCGCGGCGATAGCGCTCCTGCCGGCCGCGGTCGCCTGCGGCCTCATTGGCGGGAAGACCTCCGGGACCGCCAGGATGGCGGAGCGGCTGCGCGACATCACCGCGAAGGCCGACCCGGGCCGCTGCATCTTCATGAACACGGGGCGCGCGGCGCGGCTCGAGGCGACCCTCAAGCAGTCGACCGATCCCGTCGGAGATCCGACGGTCATCCGGTCCCTGGCCCAGGAGCTCCTGAACGCCGGCCGCACCACCGAAGCGATCGCTCGCCTCGACACGCTGGAGAAGATCGCCCGCGGCATGGGCGGCAAGCTCGACCGCCGCCTCTGGATCGATCTGCGGATGATCCAAGCGGTGGCGCAGCTGCGACTGGGGGAGCAGCAGAACTGCCAGGAGCATCACAACGCCAAGTCCTGCATGTTCCCGATCCGGGGCGCGGGGGTGCACACGGCGCAGGGCGGGTCGCGCGCCGCGATGGCGATCCTCACCGAGATCCTGGAGAAGGACCCCGACAACCTGGGGGCCCGTTGGCTGCTGAACATCGCCGCCATGACGGTGGGGGAGTACCCGGACGGCGTGCCGGCCCGCTGGCTGATGGCTCCCGAGCTGTTCCAGTCCGAGGCCGACATCGGCCAGTTCCCCGACGTCGCGAAGGATCTGGGCCTGGACGTGGACGACCTGGCCGGCGGATCGATCGTCGAGGACTTCGACGGCGACGGCGACCTCGACATCATGGCCTCGTCGATGGGGCTGAGCTCGCCGCTGCGCCTCTTCCGCAATAACGGCGACGGCTCCTTCACCGAGACGAGCGAAGCCGCCGGGCTGACCGGCCTCCTGGGCGGCCTGAACATCATGCAGACCGACGACAACAACGACGGCCGTCCCGACGTGCTGGTGCTGCGCGGCGGGTGGATGGGAAGCGAGGGGAAATACCCGAACTCGCTCCTGCGCAACAACGGCGACGGGACCTTCAGCGATGTCACCGAGGAGGCGGGGCTCCTGAGCTTTCATCCGACGCAGACGGCGACCTGGCTCGATTTCGACGGCGACGGGTGGCTGGACCTGTTCATCGGCAACGAATCCCTGGAGAAGGAAGCGCACCCGTGCGAGCTGTACCGCAACAACCGCGACGGCACCTTCACCGAGATGGCGGAGCAGGCGGGCGTGGCGCTGGCGGCGTTCGTCAAGGGAGTCGCCAGCGCCGATTACAACAACGACGGCCGGCCCGACATCTACGTCTCGGTGCGCGGGGCGGCCAACAAGCTCTACCGCAACGACGGGCCGGGAGGGGCGGGGCACGACAAGGCTGCCTGGCGCTTCACCGACGTGGCGGCGGCCGCCGGAGTGACCGAGCCGATGTTCAGCTTCCCGACCTGGTTCTTCGACTACGACAATGACGGCTGGGAGGACATCTTCGTCTCCGGGTATGTCATCAGCGGCGTCGGAGACATCGCGGCCGACTACCTCGGCCTGCCGAGCCAGGCGGAGCTGCCGCGGCTGTACCACAACAACGGCGACGGGACCTTCGCCGACGTGACGCAGGCGGCCCATCTGCACCGCCTCCTGCAGGCGATGGGCTCGAACTATGGCGACCTGGACAACGACGGCTGGCTCGACTTCTACATCGGCACCGGGGATCCGAATCTCGCGACGCTTCTCCCGAACCGGATGTTCCGCAACGCCGAGGGGCGGTTCTTCCAGGACGTGACCACCTCGGCCGGGGTCGGGCATCTTCAGAAGGGACACGCGGTGGCATTCGGCGACCTGGACAACGATGGCGACCAGGACATCTACGAAGTGATCGGCGGGGCGATGGAGGGCGACCACTATCGCAACGTCCTGTTCGAGAACCCCGGTCACGGCAATCACTGGGTAACGCTGGCGCTCGAAGGTGTGAAGGCGAACCGGCCGGGGATAGGGGCGCGGATCAAGGTGGTGGTCGACACCCCCTCGGGGGAACGGGCGATCTACAAGACGGTGCGCAGCGGCGGGAGCTTCGGCGCGTCGCCGCTGCGGCAGGAGATCGGGCTGGGGAACGCGACGCGGATCGTGAGCATCGAGATACGCTGGCCGGCGCCGGCCGGCGTGCAGTCGCTGACGCTCCCGGCGATGGACCGGGTCTACCGCCTGCGCGAGGGCGACGCCGCGGCCCGCCCCGTCGATCTCAAGCCGTTCCGACTCTCGAAGGGCGACGTCCACCCCGGCTGAGCCGGCGCCGCACGATCGGCCGGGTCTTCGATCGACGGGCGCTCTCCTTGAACCCGGCCCTCTCGAATCCCTTCAGCAGCCCGGTCCAGGCGAAGACGTCGGGGAGCGTCTGCGCGCGCAGGTCGAGCGGGTAGCCTTCGAGGATGCGCGCGCCACGCCGGGCGGCATAGTCCGCCGCGGCGGAGAGGAGCCAGGTCGTCAGGCCGCGGCGCCTCTCGGGGCGTGCGATGAAGAAGCAGGTGACCGACCAGACCGGCTGATCGTCGAGCGGCTTGAGCACGCGCGAGCCGGCCAGGCGCGGGAAATCGGAACGCGGCCCGAAGGAGCACCAGCCGACAGGCTCGGTTCCCCGATAGGCGAGAAGACCGTGGGCCGCGCCGCGGGTCACGAGCCTCTTGAAGGCGCGCCGATTCGGCTCCCCCTTCCCTTGCTCGAACGCGCGCCGCGTCAGCCGCCAGCTCATGCACCAGCATCCGCCGCAGGCGCCGCGTGCGCCGAAAAGCCGCTCGAGGTCGGCCCAGCGGCCCGGGGTGAGCGGCCGGATGCCGACGACGCGCTTGGCGGTCCTCGCCTTCTTCTCCACCGCGCGATTATTCCATGGCGCGCAGACCTTGGCGCGCGGGCCTTGCGAATACCCCGACAGGCTCCTAATATCGACGGCCGCGGAGGTTTCCTCGATGCGCTGGATCAAACGGATCGCCATCGCCCTCGCGGCGCTGGTCGGGCTCGTGCTGCTGATCGTCACCGCCGGGGGCGGCTGGCTCTGGATCGAGCTGTGCTTTAGCCTGGCGCGGATCGATGGCAGCCTCCCGCTGCCCGGCCTGGCCGCCGAGGTGCGGGTCGATCGGGACGCGCTCGGCGTGCCGACGATCACCGGCGCCTCCCGGATCGACGTCGCGCGCGCCACCGGGTTCGTGCACGCGCAGGATCGATTCTTCCAGATGGACCTCCTGCGCCGCCGGGCGGCGGGGGAGCTGGCGGCGATCGTCGGGCCGGGCGTGCTGGAGGACGATCGCGCCGTCCGCCGGCACCAGTTCCGCCGTCTCGCACAAAGGGTCGTCGAGGCGGCGCCGCCCGAAGGCCGCGCCCTCTTCGACGCCTACACCGAAGGGGTCAATGCCGGGCTGCGCGCTCTGCGGGCGAAACCGTTCGAATACATCGCCCTGCGCGTCACTCCGGAGCCCTGGCGTACAGAGGACTCGGTCCTGGTCATCCTGGCGATGTACCTGGAGCTTCAGGATCCGAACGGCCGCCTCGAGTCGGCGCTCGGGGTCCTGCACGACACCGTCCCCCCGGCGCTGTTCGACTTCCTGGCGCCGCGCGGCACCGAGTGGGACGCGCCGATCGTCGGCGGGCCGCTCGAGGCGCCGCCGATCCCCGGGCCGGAGGTGGCCAATCTTCGGCTGAGCCCGCCCGTCGCCGCCGCCCGGTCGCGCACCGAGCCGGCCGTCCCGCATCGGGGGATCGGGAGCAACAACTGGGCGGTCGACGGTGCGCACGCCCAGGACGGCGCGGCCCTGATCGCCAGCGACATGCACCTCGGGCTGATGGTTCCGAATACCTGGTACCGCGTCGCGCTCGTCTGGGGGGCGGGAGATGCGA
>JAYUCR010000508.1:0-6859 GCA_043740165.1 Acidobacteriota bacterium
CGCCATCTTCGCCGGCGTCAACGGCCTCCTCGACGACCTCGAGGTGGCCCAGCTCAAGTCGTTCGAGGAGACGCTCTACAAGTACCTCGACGGCCCGGGCCGCCCGGTGGCCCGGATGGTGGTCGAGAAGAAGAACCTCGACGATGCCTTGAAGGCCGAGCTGCGCAAGCTGCTCGAATCGGTCAAGGCCGACTTCAAAGCGCGCGCCGCCGCCGCGGCCTGACATGGCCAACGTCCGCGACCTCCGCACCCGCATCCGCAGCGTCAAGAGCACGCAGCAGATCACGCGCGCCATGTATCTGGTGTCGGCGGCGAAGATGCGGCGGGCCCAGGAGCGGATCATCACCGCGCGCCCATACGCCAAAAAGATGCTCCAGGTGCTGGCGTCGCTGGTGGCGCGGGCCGAGGCCGATAAGCATCCGCTCCTGGCGCGCCGGCCGGAAGAGCGCGTCCTCGTCGTCGTGATCAGCGCCGACAAGGGGCTGTGCGGCTCGTTCAACACCAACATCCTCAACCGCGCCCGGCAGTTCCTGGACGGGCTCCCCGCCAACGGGGCGCGCGAGGTGCGGGTCGACGTCATCGGCAAGAAGGGGCGCGATTGGTTCAAGCGGCGCTCCTACACGGTGCGCAAGGTCGAGGTCGATCTGTTCCGCGACTTGCAGCCGAAGCACGCGCAGGCGCTCGCCGAGGAGCTGGCGCGCGGCTACATCGCGGAGGAGTTCGACGCCGTCTACCTGGTCTACAACGAGTTCAAGTCGGTCATCCAGCAGAAAGTGGTCGTCGAGAAGCTCCTGCCGATCCCGCTCGACCTGCTCGAAGCGGTCGGCCGCGAATCGACCGGCCCCGAGAGCGTCGGCGCGCCGGAGGACTACATCTACGAGCCGGGGTTCCAGGCCCTGTTCGACACCCTCCTGCCGAAGCATGTGATGACCCAGGTGTTCCGGGTGCTGCACGAGTCGGCGGCGGCGGAGCAGGGGGCGCGCATGACCGCCATGAACAACGCGACCAGCAACGCGGCCGACATGATCGAGACGCTGACCTTGAAAATGAACAAGATCCGCCAGGCCTCCATCACCAACGAGATCCTGGAAGTGGTGAGCGGGGCCGAGGCGCAGAAGTAGGGTGGCGGCGGCGTGCGCTCGCGGCTGAGGTCGGGCGAGGAGTTGATCCTCGAGGTGCGGCACCACCCGATTGCGCTGTTCTGGCCTGTGGGGCTGGTGCTGTTCCTGCTCGGGGCGTTCATCGCCGCCTGGATGACGCGCCAGCCGGTGTGGAAGATCGCCGCGGGCGTCGCGCTCGGCGTCGGGGCGATCTGGGCGCTGTGGCGGTACCTGGACTGGAAGACGGATCTCTGGGCGGTGACGAGCCAGCGGGTGATCGACGAGTCGGGGGTGCTGGCGACGCGCAGCGTCGACAGCCCGCTGGAGACGATCAACAACGTCGCCACGCAGCAGTCGGTGTTTGGAAGGATGTTCGGGTTCGGCCGCGTCGACATCCAGAGCGCGGCCGAGCACGGGGCGGTGGCCATCGAAGGGATCGCGCGGCCGGAGGCGCTGCGCGACGCCATACTCGACATGAAGGAACGACGACTAAGGAGCCGTGGATGAACGTCGGCAGGGTGGTGCAGATCATCGGTCCGGTGGTGGACGTGCAGTTCTCCGAGGGGAAGCTTCCGCCGATCTACAACGCGGTGCAGATCACAAGCGAGGGGTTCACCGTCCCGACCCCGATCGACGTCACCGCCGAGGTGGAGCAGCACCTGGGGGAGGGGCGCGTGCGCTGCGTCGCCATGGAGGCGACCGACGGCATGGTGCGCGGCATGAAGGCGACCGACACGGGCGATGCGATCCGGGTGCCGGTGGGCCAGGAGGTGCTGGGCCGCGTCATCAACGTCCTGGGCGAGCCGGTCGACAAGATGGGCGACATCAAGGCGAAGCAGAGCCTGCCGATCCACCGTGCGGCGCCGACCTTCGAGCAGCAGAACACCAAGCTGGAGATCTTCGAGACCGGCATCAAGGTGGTCGACCTGATCGAGCCGTACCTGAAGGGCGGCAAGACCGGCCTGTTCGGGGGCGCCGGCGTCGGCAAGACGGTGATCATCCAGGAGCTGATCAACAACGTCGCCATGAAGCACGGCGGCGTATCGGTGTTCGCCGGCGTCGGCGAGCGGACCCGCGAGGGGAACGACCTCTGGCTGGAGATGAAGGAGTCGGGGGTTCTGGCCAAGACGGCGCTGGTCTACGGGCAGATGACCGAGCCGCCCGGCGCGCGCCTGCGCGTCGGCCTGACCGGCCTGACGGTGGCCGAATACTTCCGCGACGAGATGGGCCAGGACGTGCTGCTGTTCATCGACAACATCTTCCGTTTCACGCAGGCGGGGTCGGAGGTGTCGGCGCTTCTCGGCCGCATGCCGTCGGCGGTCGGCTACCAGCCGACGCTCGCCTCCGAGCTGGGCGAGCTTCAGGAGCGGATCACCTCGACGGTGAAGGGATCGATCACCTCGGTGCAGGCGATCTACGTGCCGGCCGATGACTACACCGATCCGGCGCCGGCGACGGCGTTCGCCCACCTCGACGCGACGACCAACCTGTCGCGCTCGATCTCCGAGAAAGGAATCTACCCGGCGGTCGATCCGCTCGCCTCGACCTCGCGCATCCTCGATCCGCGCATCGTCGGCCAGGAGCACTACGACGTCGCGCGCGCGGTGCAGAGCGTCCTGCAGCGCTACAAGGATTTGCAGGACATCATCGCCATCCTGGGGATCGACGAGCTCTCCGAGGACGACAAGCAGACGGTGGCCCGGGCGCGCAAGATCGAGCTGTTCCTGTCGCAGCCGTTCTTCGTCGCCGAGCAGTTCACCGGCCTGAAGGGGAAGTACGTGCCGATCAAGGAGACGGTCCGCGGCTTCAAGGAGATCGTCGAAGGGAAGCACGACGAGCTGCCGGAGCAGGCGTTCTACCTGGTCGGCGGCATCGAGGAAGCCCAGGCGAAGGCCGCGGAGATGAAGAGTGCTTCCTGAGTTCCTCAACCTCGACATCGTCACGCCGGAGAAGAAGGTGGTCACGCTTCAAGTACAAGAGGTTGTCCTGCCGGGAAGCGAAGGCTCGCTCGGCGTCCTGCCGGGGCACGCGCCGCTCCTGACGGCGCTCGCGGTCGGCGAGCTGATGTACCGCACCGGGACGACGAAGCACTACGTGGCGGTCGCCTGGGGGTTCGCCGAGGTACTGCCGGAGCGCGTCACCGTCCTGGCCGAGATCGCCGAGCGAGGCGAGGAGATCGATCGCGCGCGCGCCGCCGCCGCCCGCGATCGGGCGATGGAGCGTCTCAAGGCGCGCAAGGAAGAGACCGATTTCGGGCGCGCCCAGGTGGCCCTGGAAAAGGCGCTCGTGCGCTTGCAGGTCCTGGGACACCTCCACGGCGGCGGCGCCTGATCGGAGCCCGATGCCGGACGAGCGGCCCGCCCCGTACCTCTCGGTCGTCATTCCGGCATACAACGAATCGGCGCGCATCGGCGACAGCCTCGACCGCCTGACCGCCTGGCTCGCGGCGCCCGGGCGTGCGGGGGCGCCGGCCGTGCCGGGAGCGCCGGCGCGGCGCGAAGGCCCCGTCGAGATCATCGTGGTGGACGACGGTAGCGCCGACGGTACGGTCGCGGCGGTGGAGCGGACGGCCGCCGGCCTCGCGCGTGGCGCCGACGCGCAGGCGGCAGGAAGCGTGACGCTGCGGCTGCTGAGGAATGGCGTCAACCATGGCAAGGGGTATTCGATCAAACACGGTGTTCTCCTGGCGGCGGGGCGCTTCATCCTCCTCAGCGACGCCGACTTCTCCACCCCGATCGACGAGCTGCCGCGTCTGCTCGGGCCGGTGGCGGCGGGGGAATGCGATCTCGCCATCGGCTCGCGGGGGATGGCCGCCTCGAACATCGAGGTGCGGCAGCCGTTCTGGCGCGAAGGGATGGGGCGCACCTTCAACAAGATCGTCCGAGGGGTGACCGGGCTGCCGTTCACCGACACGCAGTGCGGGTTCAAGGTGATGCGGCGGGAGCCGGTGCTGCCGCTGTTCCGGGCGGCGCGGATCGAGCGCTTCGCCTACGACGTGGAGATCCTCTATCTGGCGCGCAAAGTGGGGCTGGCGGTGCGCGAGATCCCGGTGCGCTGGAAGAACGCCCCGGGCTCGAAGGTGCACGCGGTGCGCGATTCGTTCTCGATGCTGTGCGACGTGGCGCGCATCGTGGCGCGCGACCGGAGCGGCCGCTACGGCCGGCTGGGGGAAAAATGAGACAGCGCCCATGAAGCAGAGCAACGGGAGGATGGTGCGGCGGGGTGATGCGGCGCGGCTGTTCGCGCGGCTGCGGCGGCGCGGCGTGCGGCTGGTCTTCACCAACGGCTGCTTCGATCTCCTGCACGTCGGCCACATCTCGCTGCTCGCCAAGGCGCGCGCCCTGGGGGACGCGCTCGTCGTCGGCGTCAACACCGATCCGTCGGTGCGCCGGCTGAAAGGACGCGGGCGGCCGATCGTGCCGCTGCGCGAGCGGATGGAGCTGCTCGCCGGCCTGAAGCCGGTCGACTTCGTGGTGCCGTTCGCCGAGGACACCCCGGCGCGCATCATCAAGGCGGTGCAGCCCGCGGTCCTGGTGAAGGGGGGCGACTACCGCAAGTCGGACATCGTCGGCCGCGACACGGTCGAGAACGCCGGCGGGCGGGTGGTGCGGGTCCGGCTGCGACAGGGACGGTCGACCTCCGATCTGATCGCGCGGGCGCGCCGGGCCGTCCGGAAAAAGCGGTGAGCGCGGAGCTGTGGCCGCTTCTCGACCTGGCCGGTCGGGACCCGAACCTTCGCGCCGCCCTCGAGGTGCTGCGGCGTCCGGACGGCCGCATCGTCCTCGCCGGGCCGAGCCCGTCGGCCGCCGCCCTCCTTCTGACGGCGCTTCTCGACCGCGCCCCGGGCGGCAAGATCATCCTGATCGTCCCCGGCGAGCGCGAGGCGGAGCCGTTCCGCGCCGATCTCGCCTTCGCCGCCTCGGCGCTCCGCGGCGCCCGCTCCGCCGCGGGCGGCGCCGCCTCGCCCTCCGGCGCGCCGGGCGGCGCCGCGCCGCGCGTGCTGCTCTTTCCGTCGCTCGAGGCCGACCCGTACCAGGAGATGGCGCCGCATCTTCAAGTGTGCTGCGACCGGGTGGCCGCGCTGCGCGCCCTGCGCGAGCCGGGGGAGGCGATCGTCGTCGTGCCGGTACGGGCGCTGATCTATCCGCTGGCGCCGCCCGGGATTTTCGATCTCGCCACCTTCGACCTGCGCGCCAAGCAGACGCTGCGCCCCGACGACCTCTCCGGGTATCTGCTGGGGGCCGGCTACACGCGGGTCGACCTGGTCTCCGAGATCGGCGAGTTCTCGCGCCGCGGCGGCATCATCGATCTCTTCCCGCCCGACACAGCACTCCCGCTGCGCGTCGAGTTCTGGGGCGAGGAGATCGACTCGCTGCGGCGCTTCGATCCCGAGACGCAGCGATCGGGGGAGACGCTTTCGTTTTCGCGGGTGCCGCCGGTGCGCGAGTACCCGTGGGACGCGGCGGCGTTTTCCCGCCTGCGCGCGGCGCTCGAGGCGCGGCGCCGCGAGCGGCGGGGCGCCAAGGCGGCGCTGCACGCCGACGATCTCGCCGAGCGCCTTGAGACGCTGGCGTCGGGGCGCACCTTCCCCGGGTTCGAGGCCTGCGTGCGGCTGGTCGAGGCGCAGCCGGCGTCGCTCTTCGATTACGCGCCGCAAGCGCTGGTCGCGGCCTGGGAGGCGGGGCGGGCGCAGTCGGACCTGGAGGCGGTCTTCGTCGAGATGCACCAGGGGCTCGACCTGACCGAAGAGTTCGACATGCCGCTCCCGGAGGAGCTGCTCCTGCCGCGCGATCTCCTGCAGGGGGCGGCGGGGCGGGCGCGGCTGCGGTTGTCGGAGCTGGCGCTCGACGAGACGGCCAAGCCGGTGCGGCTGGCCTGCGCGCCGGTGCGCTCCTACCGCGGCCGGATCCAGGACCTGGCGAAGGATCTGAAAGAAGCGCCCGCCGGCACGACGACCCTCTGCCTCATGGAGAGCGCCGGCCGGATCGAGCGGCTGGCGGAGGTGCTCGAGCAATACGGCCGCCCGCCCGGTGTTGTCATCGAGCCGGGCCGGCTGTCGCAGGGCTTCGCGCTGCCGGGCTCCGGCCTCCAGGTGCTGACCGAGAAGGAGGTCTTCGGCGAGCATGCCGAAACGGACACGCGCCGCCGCCGCGTCGCGGCCTTCAGCCCCGGCTTCCGCGACCTGAAAGTTGGCGACGCGGTGGTCCACGTCGAGCATGGCGTGGCGCGCTACGGCGGCATCACCCGCGTCGGCGAAGGGGAGTCGCAGCGCGACTTCATGCTGCTGTTCTACGACGGCAACGACAAGCTCTACGTGCCGATCGACCGCCTGGACCTGGTGCAGCGCTACTCCGGCGTGCACGGCCAGAAGCCGCACCTCGATCGCCTGGGAGGGCAGGGCTGGGAGCGCACCAAGAAGCGCGTCCGCAAGGCGATGGAGGAGATGGCCAAGGACCTCCTCGAGCTGTACGCGGCGCGCGCCGCGGCGCGCGGGCACGCCTTCTCGGCCGACATGCCGTGGCAGAAGGAGTTCGAGGACGCCTTCCCGTACCCGCTCACCCCCGACCAGGAGAAGGCGGTCACCGAGACCAAGGCCGACATGGAGCGCGACGGCCCGATGGACCGCCTCATCTGCGGCGACGTCGGCTTCGGCAAGACCGAAGTCGCCATGCGCGCCGCCTTCAAGGCGGTCATGGACGGCAAGCAGGTGGCGGTCCTCTGCCCGACCACCGTGCTCGCGGCGCAGCATCTCAACACCT
>JAYUCR010000509.1:0-6848 GCA_043740165.1 Acidobacteriota bacterium
CTCCCACGCGCCGCTTTCGCATCCTGGTGGTCGACGACGACCAGGACAGCGCCGACCTGCTCTCCCGCTGGCTCACGATGGAGGGATACGAGATCGTGACCGCGAAAAGCGGCGTGGAAGCGCTGCAGACCATCGGGCAGGCGCGGCCGGACCTGGTTCTGCTCGACCTGATGATCCCTCCGCCGGACGGGCTCGCGGTCATCCGCGCCGCCAAGCGCGATCGCGACATGTCGACCATTCCGGTCGTGGTCATGACGGTCAAGCGCGACGTCGCCACCAAGATCGAAGCGCTGCGCACCGGAGCCGACGATTTCATCATCAAGCCTTTTCATTTCGACGAGCTCGATGCCGTTCTCCGCGCGTCGCTCAAGAAGCGCTATCTCTACACCTCGCTCGAGAAGGCCAACCGGCAATTGCGCGATGCGAACGAAAAACTCCTCAAGCTCTCGGTGACCGACGACCGGACCAACCTGCTCAACGACCGCTACCTCAAGCGACGCCTGTCGGAGGAGTTCAAGCGCGCCCGCCGCTACGGCTCTTCGCTGTCGGTGATGCTGCTCGATCTCGATCACTTCAAGCAGGTCAACGACAAGTACGGCCACGACTGCGGCGACCAGGTGCTGGCGGAGTTCGCGCGCGTCCTGGTCGACAACGCGCGGGAGATCGATATCGTCGGGCGTTACGGCGGGGAGGAGTTCCTGATGATCCTGCCGAACACCGACGCCATCCGGGCGGCGATCGTGGCAGAGCGCGTCCGCAAGGCCGCCGAGGAGAAGGTCTACCGTCACCGCGAATTCCTGGTGCGGATCACGGTCAGCATCGGCCTGGCGTCGATCCCCGCCAACCAATCGGTGCGCACCGACGCCGACCTGCTGCGCGCGGCCGACGAGGCCCTCTACCGCGCCAAGCAGACCACCCGCAACAAGGTGATCCTCGACCGGGCCTCGATTCCGGAGGACATCCTGGAAGGCGATCTATCGCCCATCTTCCGGGCTTCGTACGAAGACATTCTGACGACTCCACGCGACGGCGAAGACCACTGAACGCACCGATGCCGCGGACACGCCGGGCCAGAGGAACGCGTCGCCGGCGCGCAGCGCCCCGCGGCCGCCTGGCGCTGCGCCTGGCGCTGGCGTGCGGCCTCGTCCTCGCCGGCGCCCTGACCGTCGCCTTCCTCGACGCCAACTGGCGCTTCGCGAGCAGCGGCCCGCCGCCGCCCATCCGGCTCTACTCGGCGTCGTTCGAGATGCGCGGGGATCGTCCCCTGGCGTCGGCCGACCTGACGGAGCGGCTCACCCGGCTCGGATACCGCCGGGTCGAGGGCCGGCCGCGCACGCCGGGCGAGTTCACCCAGCGATTCCGCTCATTCGAGATTTATCTGAATCGCTTCGATCATCCGGACGGCGCGGTCGAGCCGTACCCGATGAGGGTCCACCTCTCTTCCGGCCGGATCGCGCGCCTCGAAAACCTCGCGACCGATCGGGAGATCGAGTCGGTGCGCCTCGAGCCGGAGCCGCTCGGGATCCTGTCGGGCGACGTGCATGAAGAGCGTTTCCCGCTCCCCCTCAAGGAGATTCCCGCGACGCTCCGACAGGCCGTGATCGCGGTCGAGGATCGACGGTTCCTGACGCACCCCGGTGTCGACCTGCGCGGGATCCTGCGGGCCCTGATCGCCAACATGCGCAGCCATGAGGTCGTCCAGGGCGGCAGCACCCTGACACAGCAGCTCGCCAAGAACCTGTACCACGGTCAGGACGACCGGACGGTGGCGCGCAAAGTCTGGGAGACCCTCGCGGCGGTCTGCCTCGAGGTGGCTCACAGCAAGGACGAGATCCTGGAACGCTACCTGAACGACGCCTACCTGGCGCAGCGCGGACCGTTCGCGATCGTCGGTGTCGGCGCCGCAGCCCGCCATTACTTCGGCAAGGACGCCCGCTACCTCGATCTCCCCGAGTCGGCCCTTCTGGCCGGGCTCATCCAGTCGCCCGGCCGCTATCATCCCTACCGGCATCCGGAGGCGGCCCGCGAGCGTCGCGATCTCGTCCTCGGTCTGATGCAGGAGGAAGGCATGATCAGCGCCGCGGACGAACGGGCGGCGAAGGCGACACCTCTCCACCTCCGGCCCGAGCCCTCGCACGATCCGCGACAGGCGCCTTACTTCGTCGACGCGGTCGCCGAGGAGCTGCAGCGCACGGGCGCGCTGAAGCCCGCCCCGGACGGCGGGCTGAGCGTCTTCACCACCCTCGACCCCCTCCTGCAGGCGCGCGCCGAGGCGAGTCTCGAGGCCCACCTCGCCTCCTACGAGCATGACTACCGTCACCTGCGCCGCATGCCGGGCGGGGAGCTCCAGGGGGCGGTGGTGGCCTTGCGGCCGGAGGACGGAGCGGTCCTGGCGCTGGTCGGGGGCCGCAATTACCAGCGCTCCCAGTTCGACCGGGTGGTGCAGGCGCAACGGCAACCGGGCTCGCTGTTCAAGCCGTTCGTCTACCTGGCTGGATTCCGGGAGGCGCAGGAGGCGGGCGACAATCGGTTCACCGCCGCCACGCTCCTCGACGATTCGCCGCTGGAGATGCAGGTGGCCGGGCAGACCTGGGCCCCGCACAATTTCGACGAGCAGTTCCGGGGGCCGGTCAGCGCCCGGCAGGCGCTCGCCTACAGCCTGAATGTTCCGACGATTCGGGCGGCGACCAGCATCGGGCTCCAGGATGTGTTGCGTACCGCGCGCCGATGCGGCCTGAGCAGCCCGATGGAACCGGTGCCTTCGATCGCCCTGGGAACCTTCGAGGTCTCCCCGCTCGAGATCGCCGCGGCCTTCACCACCATCGCCAACCTCGGCGACCGTGCCGCGCCGCGCTTCATCACCGCGATCTCAAGCGGCTCGGGCCACGCGCAGGCGGTCCCCCCGCCGTCGCTCACGCGGGTCACGAGCCCTCAGGCGTCCTACCTGACGCTCGACCTGATGCGGGACGTGGTGCGCTACGGGACGGGGGCCGGCGCGGGGGCCGGCCTGGACGGCGATCTCGCCGGGAAGACCGGCACCACCGATGAGGGTCGGGACGCCTGGTTCGTCGGCTTCAGCCCCGACTTCCTGGCGCTCGTCTGGGTGGGATTCGACAACAATCGCCCCTTGCGCCTGGGCGGCTCGACGCTGGCCCTGCCGATCTGGAGCGGCCTCGCGACCAAGGCCGGGATCGATCCGGATCGCCAATGGGAGGAGCCGGCCGGCATGGTGCGCGTCACGATCGATCCGACCACCGGCAAGCTCGCCGGGTGGAGCTGCCCCGAATCGACGGACGAGCTGTTCATCGAAGGGACCGAACCGACCGAGGAATGCGACCACGGCTCGCCCGCCGAATCCTGGGCGCACCGCCTCTTCCACTGGTTCCGTCGCGGGCCCTAGGCCGACTAAGGAACCTCGACGACCGCGCGGCCCGATCCGACGTTGCCGGCCGCGTCGATGGCCCGCACCACGATGCTGTGCTCCCCGGGCGGCGGGGCCGGCAGGGCGAGATCGTAGCTCTCCTGAAGCGAGTCGCTCAGCCCGTCGCTGGGCGGCGCGGGAACCCAGTCTCCGGCGTCCACCGAATAGGCCGCCTCGCGCACCACGCTGAACGAATCGCTCGCCGCGAAGGTGACATGGAGGGTTTCCTTGCTCAGAACCGGCTTGAAGCGATCGATGCGGGGCGGGGTGTTGTCGACGTCGAACGGCGCCGAGATCTTCTCCGCCGTCAGCGCCTGCCCCGCGGGGTTGGAGGCCGCATCGCTGGCGACGAGGCGCACGAGGTAGGTGCCATCCGGCAGCGTCGCCCCATCGAACGTCACGAAGTCCTCGTCGATGCCCCTGCGCACCGTCTTCCAGTTCTTCTCGTCCAGGGCGCGATACTGCACGTCGACGGAGACGTCGTCGTCGTTGGGATCGACAACCTGCCAGGTGATGCTGCGCGCCCCCGCCTCGAAGCCCCGGCGGGATTGCGGCCGGCCGCGGCGGCGCGCCGCCGGATCGGCCTCGGCGCCGGCCGGTTTCACTTCCGGCGGCGTACTGGCGGAAGCGGCCGGCACCTTCTGGAAGGACACACCGACCGCCTGCACTTCCACCTTGCGAAACTCCGGGGGAAGATTCTTCGGCAGGTAGACCAGCGCCACCTCGCGCACCTCGGGCGTGCGCGCCGAATCCTTGGTCGCCAGCAGGGCTCTCCACTGGACGAAGCGCGCCGCGGGGACTCCGACCAGCGCCCCCTCTGCTTCGCGCAGCTCAGCGCCCCAATTCGACCATGTCCGGTCGGGCTCTTCGGTGTTTCCGCTGCGCGCCTGGAGGGCGACGGAAGTCCCTGCCGGCTGATCGGCGCGCCAGGCGATCCGCCCCCAGGTGGCGAACGATTGCGCGTCGAAGACCCTGGAGGTGAAATTTCCGGAGGCCGCGAATCCCGGCTTGAGGATGGCCACCCTTCCCATGTTGCTCCCGGCCACGATCACCTCGTCCTCACGCTCGCCGGCCCCGGGGCGGCGCAGCAGCGCGGTCACCTGCGACGCGTCGGAACGGGCGATCTCGCTGACGCCGCCGCCCGGCTCGAGCTGGAAGATCCGTCCGTCCTTCGAGTCGCCCATGAGCAACCCGCCATGACGGGTGAGCGCCAGGGACAGGATCGCCTCCTGGCTTCCGGACCAGACCTCGCGCGCATAGCCATCGGGTGCGATCGCCAGCACCTTCCCCTCCATGCTGAGCGGCGGTCGTGACTCGAGAGGGGGCTGCTGCGACGCGGAGTCGGAGGCGCCCTGGGAAGAGGGAGCCGCAGGCGCCGGCTCGCCGCTGTCGGAAGGTTGGGGCTGTGGAGGGCGCGGCGGCGACGGGCGCGGGCCGCGGCCTGCCTCTCCCACCACCGCCGCGTAGATCGTCCCGTCGGCGGCCGCGGCGAGCGCCGCGACCTCGGGCATCGGCGCGTCGTACAGGACCACTCCCTTCCCGTCATCGCCGATGCGGAACACCAGGCCATGGCCGTCGGTGCCGGCGAGGAGGCGGCCCTGCGCATCGAGGGCCAGGGATCGGACGTGCGTTTCCGCGGTGTCGAACAGCACCCGGCTATGGCCCGTCGCGTCGATGCGCAGCACGCGCCCCTCGTTGCCGGTCGCGGCGATGAGGCCCCCCTGCCGGTCGAAAAGGAGACTCCAGACATACTTTTCACCGGTGTCGCACACCCAGACCTGTTTGCCTTCGGGCGTGATCTTGTAGATTCGACCGCCCGGGGAGGTGCCGGCATAGACCGCCCCGGCGGCGTCCACCGCCAGCGCCTGCACCTCCGGCTCGGCGGCATGGAAGAATGGGACGCCTCTTTCGGCTCCCGCTTCGAAGCGCAGGACCGATCCATCGTTTCCACCCGCCGCGTAGATCGACCCCTTCGGCCCGGCGGCCACCGCCCAGATGTATGGCGCGTCGCCGGCATCCAGCGCTTCGAGGCGCGCGCCGAGACGCATCGGACCATCGGCGGACAGGGAGACGCCCTTCGGCTCGCCCATCTCGAAGTCGGACCGATCGCGCTGCTTCCAGGTCTTCGACGTCACGGCTTCCGCGCTGCCCGCCGCCAGAAAAGCGGCGGTCCCGATCGCCAGGGCCATGGCCGGCGCGCGACGGCGCTTTCGCTCCCAGTCTCGATTGGTCATTGAACCTTCAGGGTGATGCGGCGACCGCCGGAGGCCACGAGATCGAGGTCCCGTGACTGCTCCATCACGGGGGCTTCGACCAATAGGGTCGCGTCGGCGCTCAGCCGCGGGTTGTTGAAGACATTGAAAATGGTGAGAGGCAGATCGGGAAGGAGCTCGCTGCGCACGATGGCGGATGGTGCGCGGCGCGCCACCCGGAGATACAGAGCGTGGCTCGGCCGCTGGCGGCTCACGATGCGCAGGACGTCCTTCAGGTTGGCGGCCTGCGTCAGCTGCCGCTCCTGCACGCGCCGATCGATCTGGTCGAGGAACGACCCGCCGCCCACGATGATCTGCACCTCGCCGGGGGAGGTGTCCTCAGGGAGGGCCAGATCAAACGTGACGGTGCGCTCCTTGCCCCGGAAAGGCGACAGCACGGCGGAGACCCGAAACGATTCCCCGGGGCGCACCTCGGATCGGGAGGCGCTGAGCGCTGTGAGCGCGGCGACCTGCGACGGTTCGAGGAGATCGATGTCGGCTTCCGCGGAACGGACGACGACATTCTCGAAGGGGTTGTTGCAGAGAAGGGAGAGCAGTCCGCCGGCATCGTTCGCCAGGAGCGTGTGAACCGGTTGCGAGGGATTCGTGCCGGCGTACAGCTCCTCGTACCGGACTTCGGGATACCCTTCGAGGTCGATCCGGTAGCGCAGCGCCAGCGTGTCGGCGGTGTCGAACTCGGTCGTGCGCACCAGGCTGTTCGCGGCGGTCAACGCCACGACGAGCGGCGCCCAGGATCGATCACGGACGACACCGTAATGAAAGACCCGCTCGTTCCCGCCCGAGTGGATGCGGACCGTGAATGGCAGCATCGGCGGAACGCGGCCCACCTCGCCGACGATCGCCGTCAGGCGGTCTTCCACGATGGTGCCGATGGGCTCCGTGGCGTTCGCGATCTTGAAGGATCCGGCCGAGGAGGCGAAGGTGAGGAGCACTTCGGCCTGGGTCATCGGCAGCTCGGTCGCGCCGACGCCGAGCATGGGGTGGCCGAACGCGAAGACATGCCGGCCGTCCACGTACGTCAGGGTGCCGATGCCGGCGAGGCTCAGATCGCCGGTGGCCAGCGCTGCGCCGATGGCGGTGCCCGGCAGAAGCGGCGTCGGCGGTGTCATCACCGTCGATCCGGATGATCCGCCCCCCGCCGTCGGGGTCAATCC
>JAYUCR010000510.1:0-2802 GCA_043740165.1 Acidobacteriota bacterium
CTTCTTGAACACCGGGTTCTTGCGCCGCTCGGTCAGAATGTCGAGGCTGGCGATGATCGGCAGCCCGGCGCGCAGGAGCGACGCCAGCTCCTGGTTGAACAGCAGGAACTCCTTCATCTTGATCCCGCGGGCACCCCCGAAGCCCGGGAGGAGCGCCATGAGGGATCCCTTCTTGCGGATCCCGAGGATGAGGTATTGCTGCTGCTGCAGATCCGAGCGCAGCGCCTTCTCCGAGTCGGCGGTGTAGGCGCGCTCCAGGATCGCGCCATCGGCGGTTCCGAGGCGGGCGATGAACTCCGGCATGGTCGTCCTCGCTCTCCTGCGTCAGGGCCGCGGGAGCGATGCGGTGATGGTCATGAACAGCGCCCGGTTGCTGCGCTCCATCTTGGAGGCGCCGACAATGAACAGCTGCGCGTCGCGCAGGTTGAGCACCGTGCTCATGATCGAGGCGTAGCGCTCGGCCCCCTCGATCCCCGGCTCGCGGCGCGACAGCTCGAACGGCTTGAACCGGATGACGCGGCTCTCGTCGGCGATCTGGTCGATGCGGAAATCGACCCGGTAGTCGTCGCCGACGCGCAGGGTGCTGCGCTCCCCCTCCGTGCCCAGGATGCGCGCGTCGCCGACCAGCCGGTAGTCGCTCCAGCGCGTGTTGAGGGCGTTGAGCCTTTCGATCACGCCGCGGATCGGCGGCGGGGGCGGATCCGGGGAGGAGCGCTCCGACGAGGCCAGGATGAGCTGCACGGCGATCTCGACCGTGCGCGGCGGCAGATCGAAGCCGGCCACGAGCTCCTCCATCCGCTGGACCGCCTCCTTCGTGTCGACGACCGCCAGGGTTTTCTGGTGCGGCTGCGACCGGATCGAGCCTTTCGGCGTCAGCCACGGGCTGATGAGCAGGTAGACCTCGTCAGCCGTCTTGTAGCGCAGGGTGAAGACCCGCGTCGTCAGACCGTCGTCGGCGGGATCGCCAATCGCGGCGGCCGGCATCAGCCATCCAAGCGCGACCAGCAGCACCGGTCCGAGAACCCATTTCAGTCGCTTCAGCGCAGGCATCGGGGCTCCCTCAGAAATCGATGGTCTCGTCGACGACCATGTAGATCGATGTCGCGTCGTCATCCCCGGCGTCGAAACGGTAGACGCGCGCCGCCGGCGAGGCGACCTCCTCGAGCGCCGGCGGCTCGACGGAGACCGGAGACGATCCCGAGGCGGGGCGTGTCAGGGTCGGACGCTCGAAGCGCACCGCCTCGCGCCGCGTCCCGGCGGCGGGAGCGTAGGGGGACGGGAGGGCCGAGTCATGGCGCCCGGGCCGCAGGACCGCCATGGTCAGGGCGAACACCAGGACCATCGCCAGAGGCGCCGCGAGCAGCGCCGGGTGCGGCAGGGGCCTTCCTCTCCAGCGGAGGCCGAGCCAGCCACCCCTGCGCCGGCTCGCCTCGTCTTCCAGCCGGGCGCGCAGCGTGCGGTCGAATCCGGCCCAGAAGTCGTCGGGGAGCGCCTGGCTGCGGAGCTCCTGGAACACGAAGGTGGGATCGAGGGCGGCGCGCACCTTCCGGCAGCCGTGACAGCCCTCGAGGTGCCGCTCCAGCGCCGCCTCGCGACGGGCGCCCAGGGAGCCGCGCCCGAACGCTGCACGCAGGTCGTCCCGGACGGCCCGGCATGCGGTGGAGGCTTCAGAATCGTGATCGGGCATCGAGGAACCCTTTGAGGACGTTTGACGTCGCCGGCGAACGAGTGATCTACGCAGCGGGCGCGGGATCTGTCTAGCGATCCCCTTCAGGGTCCTTGGGCGGCGACTTGGGGCCGTACTCGGGGAAGCGCGACCGGAGGCCTTCCTGGAGGATCCGTCGCGCCTGCAGGATGTGGTTCCGGATGGTCGATTCGGTGGTTTCCAGGATCTCCGCCACCTCGGCGGTCGTCAGACCTTCTATCTCGCGCAGGACGAATGCCGCCCGCTGCTTGCGGCCCAGGCTCGCGGCCAGGGTGTCGAACACCCGGCGGACCTCCCGGCGGCGGGTGCTCTCCATCGCGCCGCCGGCCCGGGCCGGCAGCTCCCCGGCCTCCTCGAGCGGCGCCGCCCGGCGGTGCCGACGCTCGCGGCGCCACATATCGAGGGCCAGGTGGACGGTGATCCGATACAGCCAGGCGTCGAAACGCCCCCCCTTCCGGAAGCGCGGCAGGACGCGGAACAGCCGCAGAAAGACTTCCTGCGTCACGTCCCGGGACAGCTCCGCATCGCCGATCAGGTGGTGGGCGATCCAGAAAACCCGCTCACGCCGCGAGGCGACGAGGCGCTCGAAGGCCTCGACGTCCCCCTCGGCGGCACGCTGGATGAGCTCGGCGTCGTCCATCAGGGCTCGATCAGGCTCCTCGGCTACCGCCCGCGGCCTGGAAAGTGCTCGAAGCCGCCGCGCGGCAGCGCCGCGTACCTGCCTTCACGGGTCAGGATCCGGATTCCGGCGCGGCGCGGGAGGATCTGGCCGATGCGGGTGATCGGCGTGCGCAGCCGGCGCGCCAGATGAGCCAGGAGCGGCTCGCAGTCGGGGCGCACCGCGAGCAGGAGCTCGTAGTCCTCCCCGCCCGACAGGGCGGCCTCGCGGCCCGCTTTCGACCCCAGGAGCGCCGTGGCCGCGGGGTGGATCGGCAGCGCCGACGCCAGGATCACCGCCCCCGCGCGGCTGGCCCGGCAGAGCCGCGGCAGATCCTGCGACAGGCCGTCGGAGAGATCCATCATCGCCGTCGCCAGGCCGGTGGCCCCGACGGCCCGGCCGAACGCGGTGCGCGGCGTCGGATCGAGGTGCGCGCGGA
>JAYUCR010000511.1:0-2801 GCA_043740165.1 Acidobacteriota bacterium
CTGGGGCCGGCACGCCGCAGGGAGCTGAAGGCGGCCCGCGCAGCACTCCTCTCCGAGGGCCGCCGGGACGCCTGAACTCTCTCCGGGCCGGCCTTCGACTTGCGCATCGCCATTCCACCCCTATATTCATTTCGGAAACGGAATCTCCTGCCCGGGGATCCGGTCGGACCTCGCTTCCGGAGGAGGTCCAAGAGGGGAGCGTCGGATGGCGCTGCGTCTGGTCAAGAAAGGGTCGGAAGGGGTTGCGGAGGGCGGCGGGGAGCCCGCGGCGGCCGCGTTTCTCGTGGTGAACGGCCGGGGGGCGGTCCTGGATGCCCTCGGCTGGGAGACCCTCTCCGTGGAGGCGCCCCCGCGCCGTCTCGAGGCCGGGAAGAGCGAGAACCCGATCGTGCGCGGCATCGCCCAGGCGGTGGAGGAAGCGCGCCGCACCCGGCGTCCGGCGGTACGCCGGATCGAGGTCACCCTGGAGCGCGCCCGGCTGTATGCGATCGCCGCGGCCCCCATGCCGGGCGAATCGTCGTCGGGCGAGATCGCGGTGACGGTTCAGGAGACCGGCGGTCCCGAGGCGAGCCAGGCGGAGGGCAAGGTCATCCGCCAGCTGGGGCACGATCTGCGCACCCCCCTGACGTCGATCAGCGGGGCCGTGGAGCTGTTGCAGTCGGGCCGGCTCTGCCCGATGGCGCCGCAGCAGGAGCGGGTGGTCGGGCTGATGCAGAAAGGGGTCGACGCCATGATCCGCCTGATCGACGAATCGACCGCCCCGTTCCGAGGCGGGATCGCCGCCGACCTGGGCCTCGACGCGTTCGGCGACCTCGACGAGGACATCGACGGATCCGCGGACGATGCGGGCGTCGGAGGTCCTAAGGAAATTCGGGACGACATCAAGAAGACCGGTGGGCTGGGCGGGGCGCGAATCAGGCGGGGCGGAAAATGACCGGTCGCATCCTGGTGGCCGACGACTCGCAGGCGGTGCGCGACATCCTCCAGATGAGCCTGGAGACGCTGGGCTACAAGGTCGTGGTGGCCGAGGACGGCGAGCGGGCGATGGAGCGGATCCAGAGCGAACATCCCGACCTGATCATCGCCGACGTCATGATGCCGAAGGTGAACGGCTTCCAGATCTGCCGCCGCGTCAAGTCCGATCCCGCCACCCGCTCGACCCCGGTTATCTTGTTGACGGCGCGATCCGGGCAGGAGGATGTGTTCTGGGGCAAGGACTGCGGCGCCGACGAATACATCACCAAGCCGTTCCGCACCCAGGACCTGGAGCAGACGATCAACCGGCTGCTGCAGGGGCCAACCGCCAAGGCACCGGCGCCGGAGGCCTCCGGCGACAAGAAGCGCCGGAAATCGAAGGGCGGGCAGATCGTGATGCTGCGCTGGGACCCGCGCGCCATGGACGTGTTCCGCAAGAAATACGGCGAGATCAAATTCAGCGAGGCGATGCGCGTCCTGCGCGCCGACGCCGAAGTGTTTCTCAAGGAACGGGAGGAACCGGGTCCGGTCGGGGTGCACGTGCCGATCGGCCTGTCGGCGGTCATCGGGGGCAAGCCGCCCGAAGCGATCGCGGTCGGCAAGGATCTGGCCGCGCGCCTCAACGCCCTCGCTCTGACCTTCTACAGCGGCGAGGATCGCGTGCTGGGGCACATCCGGTTTCGCGATCCGCGATCGGGTCACGAGGAGCATCTGCCGCTCCTGGCGTTCACCCCGGGCATCGACCCCGGCACCCACGTCTGACGATTACCGAAACGCGATCGGGTCCGTCGGGACCACGGCGGACGCCGGGGCGCTCATTGACGGACCTCCACCCCGACACTAGAATCCACGCGGGGGCCGCAGCGGATCCATAATGCCGAAGAAATTCGGACGCTTCGAGATCGTGCGTGAAATCGGCAAGGGCGCCATGGGACAGGTGTTCCTGGCGCACGATCCGAAAATCGATCGCCAGGTGGCGATCAAGACAATCGTCCTGCCTCCCGGCACCTCCGAAGAAGAGGCCCAGGAAACCAGCCACCGCTTTCAGCGCGAGGCCCAGGCGGCCGGCCGCCTCCTGCACCCCAACATCGTCACCATCTTCGATGTCGGCGAGGAAGAGGGCGTGTCGTTCATCGCCATGGAGTTCATCGACGGCACGACCCTTGATCGCCACGCCCGGCCTGGCACCCTGCTGCCCGCGGCGAAGGTGCTCGATCTGCTGGCGCAGGCCGCCTCGGCCCTCGACCACGCGCACCATGCGAACGTCATCCATCGCGACATCAAGCCGGCCAATCTCATGATGCTGAAGGACGGCACGCTGAAGGTGACCGATTTCGGCCTGGCCAAGAACCCCTCGGCGAACCTGACCCAGACGGGGATTCTGCTGGGGACGCCGAGCTACATGTCGCCGGAGCAGATCCAGGGAAAGGATCTGGACGGCCGCAGCGACCTGTTCTCGCTGGCGGTCGTCCTGTACGAGCTCCTGACCGGGGTGCGGCCGTTCGAAGCCGATTCGATCTCGACCATCATCTACCGCGTCCTCTACGAGGATCCGCGTCCTCCCGCGGCGCACAATCCGGCCCTCCCGCCCGAGGTCAACCTGGTGATCGAGAAGGGGCTCGCCAAGGCCCCCGATCGCCGTTACCGCAGCGGGGCGGCGATGGTGGCCGACCTGCGCAAGGCGTTCGCCTCCCTGCCTCAAGATACCCTGTCGCGGCCCTTCCCGGGCGCCCTGGCGCCCTCGGGCGCGGAATCGACCGCGGCGCGCGCGGCGACGCGTCCGATACCGCCGGCCCCCGGGCGTGGATCGAAGGAGCCCGGAAGGC
>JAYUCR010000512.1:0-40827 GCA_043740165.1 Acidobacteriota bacterium
GTCCACGATCCGGCGCGCGGGGCGCGCGGCGAGATCGCCGACATCTGCATCGCCGACGGCCGGGTGGTGGCGTCGCTGCCGTCGGGAGCCCCGGAGTTCGACGCGCGCGGGCTCGTCGTCCTGCCGGGCGGGGTCGACCTGCACAGCCACATCGCCGGCCCCGCGGTGCGCGCGGCGCGTCTCCTCTGCCCCGAAGCGGCCTCGACATGCCTGCCGACGCTGCGCGACACCGGCCGGCTCTATGCCCGCATGGGGTACACCACGGTCTTCGACGCCGCCGTCTCCCCGGTCGGGGCCCGCGCCGCCCACGACGAGCTCGACGCGATGCCGATCCTCGACAAGGGGATCTACATCCTCGCCGGAAATCACACCCTGGCCCTGCGGTACATCCGCGAAGGGCGCGCCGAGGCGCTGCGAGCGCTCCTCGACTGGCTGCTCCGGTCGGCGCGCGGGTATGCGTTGAAGGTCGTCAACCCGGGAGGGGTCGCGGAGTGGACCCGCGGCGAGCCGCCGGCGGCGCCTCCCGATCTCCTGCTGCGGGCGTTCGCCGGCGCCGCGGCGGAGCTCCGGCTGCCGCACCCGCTCCACGTGCACCTGAACGGACTGGGGGAGCCGGGGAACGCGTCGACCACCCTGCGCCTGATGCAGGCCCTGGAGGATCGGCCGGCGCACTTGACACATCTGCAATTCCACGCCTACGGGGGGCGCACCCATGCCGGCCTGAAAAGCCGCGCCCCGGAAATCGCCGCCTGGCTGAACGCGCACCCGTCGGCCACCGCCGATGTCGGGCAGGTGGTGTTCGGTCCGGCGGTCACCTTGAGCGCCGACGCCCCGGCGCAGCATCGGCTGCACCGCGCCACCGGGCGCAAATGGTTCAACCTCGACACCGAGGCCGAGACCGGCTGCGGCATCGTGCCGCACGACTACCGCGCCGACCGGCTGACCAGCGCCGTGCAGTGGGCCACCGGCCTCGAGCTGATGCTGCTGTGCGCCGATCCGTGGCGGCTCTTCCTGACCACCGATCACCCGAACGGCGGGGCGTTCACCAGCTATCCGTTGATCATAAGGATGCTGATGGACCGGCCGTTTCGCGACGCGCTCGTGGCCGCGGCGCACCCCCGGCTGGGCGCGCGCACCGTCCTCTCCGGCATCGGCCGCGAGTACACGCTCGACGAGATCGCCGTGATCACCCGCGCCGGTCCGGCGCGCGCCCTGGGTCTGGCGCGCAAGGGGCACCTCGGCCCTGGCGCCGATGGCGATGTGGCGCTCTACCGCCGCACCCCCGACATCGAGGCGATGTTCGGGGGCGCCGTCGCCGTGTTCAAGGACGGCCGGCTGGTGGTCCGGGACGGAGAGATCCTGGAAGAGCCGGCCGGACGGACGTTTTACGCGACGCCCGCGGCACCTCCCGCCCCGGCGAGGAGCGCCGACCGATCGGCGGCCGGGCTGCGCGACGACCTCGCGGCCTGCTCCAGCGTCGGGATCGACGACGACATCATCGCCGAGGAGTCGCTCCGCCGCCCCGAGCCGGTGCCGCCGCGTGCGGGAACCGGCCGGAGCGGCGAGGCGGGAGCTTAGCCATGCAGATCGACGGCACCCTGATCGAAGACACCTACGCCGAGGCGTTCACGTTGCGGGTGGCGCGCCTGGTGATCACCGCCGCCACGCCGCGCTGGGCGGAGATCGCGGCCCGGTCGATGACCGGAAGTGCTACGTCGATCATCGGCTGCGGCTGCGAGGCGGGGATCGAGGGACCGCTGCCCCCGGCCACCCCCGACGGCCGGCCGGGACGGCGCGTGCTGCTGCTGGCGCGTTCGGCGGCCGACCTGCAGGAGCAGCTGGTGCGCCGCGTCGGGCAATGCGTCATGCCCTCAGCGGGGTCCGCCTGCTACGACGAGCTCCCCTCCGAGGAGACGGTGCGCCTGGGGTCGATGCTCCGGTTTTTCGGCGACGGGCACCAGATCGCCAAGCAGATCGACGCCGGCTTACTTGATATCCAACCCGGCGCGCACGCCCGGCGGCTGTGGCGCATCCCGGTCATGGACGGCGAGTTCGTGGTGGACGATCGGTGCGGCGTGCGCAAAGGGGTCGCCGGAGGAAACTTCCTCATCCTCGGAACAACGGCCGAGACGACCCTCGCGGCGGCGGAGCGCGCCGTCTCCGCCATCGCCGCCGTTCCCGGCGTGATCCTCCCGTTCCCGGGCGGCATCGTTCGGAGCGGCAGCAAGGTCGGTTCGCGGTACAGGAAGCTCGTCGCCTCGACCAACTCGCCGTACTGCCCGACGCTGCGCGGCCTCGTGCCAACGGCGCTCCCGGAGGACGTGTCGGCCGTCCTGGAAATCGTCATCGACGGGCTGTCGAGCGCCGAGGTCGAAGCGGCGATGGCGGCGGGGATCCGGGCCGCCTGCGGCGCGGGGGTCGTGCGCATCGGAGCCGGGAACTACGGCGGCAGGCTCGGCAAGCATCTGTTTCCCCTGCGCCGCCTCCTTGGAGGATCGGCTTCCGGCGGCGGCGCTCCGACGGCTCCACGGGGATGACCACCCTGCTGCGTCTGAAGCCGTGGGCCTTCGGTGCCGCCATGCCGGTCGAGGCCGGAAGCCTCTCGCCGGACCGGGTCGCGGGCCTCGACTCCAAGGCCCTGGCGGCGCTCCCGATCCATGTCGGCAACCAGGCCTGTACGGCCGGCGAGCTGTTCGACATCACAGGCAGAGGATCCGACGACGTCGTGCTCGAGGGGGAGCTGGGCCGCTTCTCGCATCTCGGGGCCGGGATGTCGCGCGGGCGGCTGACGGTCCGCGGCCCGGCCGGGCCGCGCGCCGGCTCGGGACTGCGGGGCGGGGAGCTGTGGATCGCCGGGAGCGCCGGGCCGTACGCCGGAGAAGGGATGCGGGGCGGCCGGCTGCGGATCGACGGATCGGCGGGGGATCACCTGGCGGCGCCGCTGCCGGGCCGGCCTCACGGGTTGAATCGCGGCACGATCCTGGTGCTCGGATCGGCCGGTGCCCTGGCCGGATTCCGGATGCGGCGCGGCACCATCGTGATCGCCGGGGAGGCGGGACCGGGAGCCGGCACCGCCATGCTGGCGGGCAGCCTCTTCCTGCTCGGAGGGGTCGGCCCCGGCGCCGGCGCTTTGATGCAACGGGGCACGATCGTCACCGCCCGCCGCTGCACCACGCTGCCGACGTTCCGATCCTCCGGCAGCGGCAGCTTCCCGTGGCTGCGGCTGTATTACGATGCGCTGCGCGCCCTGCAGGTTCCGCTGCCCGCGGCGATCGATGGAGCGCGCTACGAACGACGGGTCGGCGACCTCTCGGGCGGCGGGCAGGGTGAAATCCTGATGCTGGAGGACGAATGAGTCTCCCGGAGCTGATGGCGCGCCTCAATGACGGAGCGGTGCGGATCGCCGACCAGATGGAAGAGGACGCGGCCGCCCTGGGGGTCGTCGCCTCCCGGCTCGGAAACGGCAGCCGTATCCTCGACGCCGGAGTGCGGGCGGCCGGGTCGCATGCCGCCGCGCGTCTCTACGCCGAGGCCTGCACCGGCGGCATGAGCCGGGTGCGCACCGGCGTGCGCGCGCTCGGGCCCGCGACTCTCACCGAGGCGAGGATCGAGGTCGACGCCCCGTTCGCCGCCTGCCTCGGGGCGCAGTATGCCGGCTGGAAGGTTGCGGTCGGGCGATACTTCGCCATGGGTTCCGGCCCGGCGCGGGCCCTGGCGGCGAGCGAGCCGCTGTTCGAGCGCTTCCCCGACCTGCGCTGCCGCGCGGCACGCACCGTGCTGCTGCTCGAAAGCGATTCCCTGCCGGGCGAGGAGGTGGCCGAGGAGGTGGCGCGTCGCTGCGGCATCAAGCCTGCCGACCTGACCCTGATCGCGGCACCGACGGGGAGCCTGGTCGGCTCGACCCAGGTCGCGGCCCGCTCGGTCGAAACCGCGCTCCACAAGCTGCTCGAGCTCGGATTCGATCTGACGACCATCGTCGCGGGCTGCGGCGCCTGCCCGATCGCACCGGGACACCCCGACAGCCTCCAGGCGATCGGGCGCACCAACGACGCGGTCCTGTATGGCGCCGAGGTATCGCTCTGGACGGACGCTCCGGACGAGGCGATCGAAGCGATCCTGGAGCGCGTCCCCTCCAGCGCCTCGCGCGAGCACGGCCGGCTGTTCTACGACCTGTTCCGCGAGCACGGCGATTTCTATCGCATCGACCCGATGCTGTTCAGCCCGGCGCGCGTCACCTTCATCAACGCGGCCACCGGGCGCGTCTTCGCCGCCGGCCGGATCGACGAACCGACCCTGTTGCGATCGTTCGGCCTGACCGCCGGGGCCTGAGGGGAGCCGTGGCGCGGGTCGGGATTCTGGCGGCCGCCGACGGCTGGCACATCGAGGCGCTGCGGCGCGCGCTGCACGGTGTCGGGCTCGACGCCGTGCGCTGCGATCCGCGGCAGATCGCCGCCACCGCCGGCCCGGAGCCGCCGGACGCGGAGCCGCCGGAAGCGCCCCATCGTGAAGCGGATCGTTCCAGCGGTGGTGCCGGCGTTCGCGCCGCGGGGCTGGCGCTCGAAAAGCTCGACGCGCTGATCGTGCGCGTCGTTCCGCCCGGATCGCTCGACCAGATCGTCTTTCGGATCGACGCGCTCCATCTGATGAGCGATCGCGGCCTGCCGATCGTCAACCGGCCGCGCTGCCTGGAACAGACCATCGACAAGCACTGGACATCGCGCCTGCTGCACGAGGCCGGGGTGCCGACGCCGCGCACCTTCGTCACCGAGCGCGCCGAGGCGGCGCTGCTGGCCTTCCGCGGCCTGCGCGACGTCGTCGTCAAGCCGCTCCTCGGATCGGGCGGCCGCGGGATTCTCCGCGTCTCCGACGAGGACCTGGCCTGGCGCGCCTTCCAGACCCTCGAGCAGCAGCGCTCGGTGATCTACCTGCAGGAGTTCGTGCCGCACGGCGACTCGGACCTGAGAGCCTTCGTGGTCGGCGGCCGCGTGGTGGCGGCGGCCCGGCGCACAGGCAGCGGCTGGAAGAGCAACGTGGCGGCCGGCGCCCGGGCCACGGCGCACGCGCCGAGCCCGGCGCAGATCGAGCTGGCGGTGCGCGCCGCGCAGGCGGTCGCCGCCGACTACGCCGGCGTCGATCTCCTCGAGGCCGAGGACGGTCGTCTCCTGGTCACCGAGGTGAACGGCATCCCCGGCTGGTCGGCGCTGCAGAGCACCACCTCCACCGACATCGCCTCGGCCATCGCCGGCCTGGTGCGCGACCGGCTCCGTGCCCGAGCATGAGGCGGGTCTCCCCGGGGCATCCGAGAGCGGGCCGGATGTCACCGGCTCTTGTGGCCGCGGCGGCGGAGGCGGCTTGTCTGTTCGAGGTGCAGGCGCCGAAGCCGGGGAACGTCGGGCGGGGGCACGACCGGCCCGACCTCACCTATCGCGATTTCGTCCTGAGCGCGGCGGCGCTGGGGATCGTCTTCCGGCAACGCGCGCGCGGCCGGGTCGGGGCGCTGGTGCTCGAGACGGTGCGCGCCACGCGGCGTCACGTGCCGACCAACACCAACCTCGGCATCGTCCTGCTGCTCGCACCGCTGGCCAAGGCGGCGCTCGCGGGCGGCGCACGGCGGGCCGCACTCCGGCCCCGCTTGCGGCAGGTCCTGCGAGGGCTCGACCGGCGCGACGCGCGGCACGCCTATGCCGCGATCCGACTGGCTCACCCGGGCGGCCTCGGGACGGTGCGCGAGCAGGATGTGCGACACGCGCCCACCGCAACGCTCCTCCAATGCATGCGGCTGGCGGCGGACCACGACGCGGTGGCGCGCGAATATGCCACCGGCTACGCCACGACGTTCGGCCTGGGGGTGCCCAGCGTGCGAAAACTGCGCGCCGGCGGCGCCTCGATGCAGACGGCGATCGTCGAAACCTATCTCCATCTGCTCGCCCGACGGCCCGACACGCTCATAGCGCGGCGCCACGGAACGGCCGCGGCGGGGGCGGTGTCACGCTCCGCCGCCGCGGTGCTGCGCGCCGGCGCGACGCGCACGCCGTCGGGACGCCGCCGACTGCTGGCTTTCGACCGGCGCCTGCGCGGAGCAAAGCCACCGCTGAATCCCGGCGCCACGGCGGACCTGGTGGCCGCGAGCCTGTTCGTCTGGTTTCTCGAGGAGATAAGAAAGAGGAAGGGTCCTACAACGACTCGATCGCGGCGCCGGCGTTGAAGCCGCGCACCTTCAAGACGGCAGCGCCCGGATCGGCGCCGGCGATGATCTTCAGGAGGCGCGCCTCCTCGACAGCGTCCGGGGCGAAGGCGTAGACCGCCGGGCCCCAGGAGCTCTGCCCGACACCGCACGCCTTCTCCTCCTTCAGGCGGCGCGCCAGGTGCAGGGCGCCGGGATGGAACTCGGCCTCCTGCACCGCCGCGAAGCAGGCGCCGATCCATTCCTGCGTCTGCGCCAGCGCCGAACCGAACGTTTCCAGATCCCGCTCCACCAGCGCCGGCAGGAGTCGCGTCAAGACGGTGCGGGCGATCCGATCGACGGTGGCATCGGCCGCCGGCCGGAGGTTGCGGAAGGCCTCCTCCTCCGCCTCGCCGCTCATCGTCCGCGTGGCCGACGGGAGGGCGACGACGATGCGCCACGCTTCCGGGAAATCGTGGCGCGCCAGGAGCGGCGGCGCTTCGGATCGCGGGACGCGGGGCGAGGGGCCGGCCCCGCCCGCAGCGGGGTGACCTCCTTCGACGACGAACCCGCCGCGCTGGAACAGGTGGAAGCCGACTCCCGACCGGCGCGCCCGCCCCATCATCGCGCACAGTCCGGCGATCGGCTGATCCAGCCCGCGCTGCCGGGCGATGCCCGCGGCGAGCGCCAGCGCCAGCTGCGTGCCGGAACCCAGGCCGACATGCTCCGGGATCGCCTCCTCCACCGTGATGCGCGCGTGGGGTTTCAACTCGAGAGCCTGGTGCACGCGGGCCGCGAGATACTCGACGCGCTCCGCGTGCGTGCCCTCCACGGAAAGCCCCGGGCCCTTCTCGATGCGCAGGACGTAACGGGGCCCGGTCAGCGCGAGCCCCATGCCGCCGAACTGGCGGCCGTCATGGCCTGCCGACAGATCGAGAAAACCGAAATGGAGCCGCGCGTGCGCCGTGACGCGCAGGATCATGGCCGCACCATGTCGGCGACCAGGCTCCAGGCCTCGCGCTCGCGCGCTCCGCCGGTCTTGGCGACCAGCGGCTCGAGCCGCCGCATCTCGTCCAGGATCGACTCGCGTTCGAGAAGGTGCCGGCGCGTCGCCAGGATGGTCGCCTCGACCACCGCGTGCTGGGCCCGGTTGAAGCCCAGGAACTCGCGCCCCTGCCCGCGGGCGACGATGCGGGCGCGGAACAGGGCGCGCTCCGCCGTCAGGTCCTTTTCGGCCACGACGAACTCGCGCCAGGAGCAGGCATCGTCCAGCACGATGCCCCGGACCTTTGCGGCCGGGTGGAATGGCGGAACGTGCGACTGGAGGGCGCAGCGGGCGAAGAGCAGAACGTCGTCGGTGAGGTTCACGACCCCCTCGCCGAGCGCTTCGAGATTGACGCAGGTGAGAGCGCTCCGGAACGGGCGCAGGACGATCGCGTCGCCCTCGAGACCGACGCCCATCGGCGCGACGTTGGGCCGGCCGGCGGCGTCGAGCGTCGACACCAGCGTCTCGAAGATCATCGGGCCCGCTCCATCTCCACTTCGACGTGCGCGACATCGCGCAGGACGAATTTGCGCACCCGGACCCGGACCCGTCCCACGGCGCGGAACCGCTCCAGGACGACGTCGAGCACCGCCGTGGCCGCGGCCTCGATCAGGTGGTGGGTGCGCTCCTCGAGCAGGCCGCGCACCGCGTCGCACACCTCGCGGTAGTCGACGGTGCGGGCGAGCTCGCCGCTCCGGCCGGCGACCGACAGATCGGCGAACAGGTCGAGATCGACCACGAGACGCTGGCGGTCGCGGCGCTCCGCCTCGGTCACGCCGATGTGGCAGTGGCAGACGATGCCGGCGAGTGTCAGGCGATCAGGAGCGGCGGGCATGATCCCCCCCCTCCTCCTCGGTCCAGGTCAGGTATCCCCAGTCGAGCGGCTCCCCCTGGATGTATTTCTTGCCGAGGTGGCGCGCGATGTCGGCCTTCATCAGCTCGCGTCCGAGATAAAAGGCGTGCGCGGCGTCGCCCTCCACCCCGAGCTGCGGGAAGATGTCGCGGATGCTGCCGCCGCGCACGAAGCGCTCGCTGTTGTAGACGAAGACGTTCTCCCCGTCGGTGTCGATGCGGAAATTGCGGTCGGTCACCTTTTCCTTGAGCCCGCGCAGCTCGTCCTCGCGCGGGCGGGTCAAGCGCGCGTCGCGCGTGGTCACCAGGCGGGCGTCGTACCCCTTCGGGAGGGCGGCGCGCGCGCGTCCGTGGTGCATCATGCGCCGCGCGCAGTCGAGCTCCCGCACGCTGCCGCGCGCCCAGGGCGCCACCTCGGTGGTCAGGGCGTAGCGCAGCTTGAGCTCGCTGGCGATCCCGGCAAGAAGCGCGTTGACACCGGTCGCATCGGCTTCGGTCAGCTCGGTCAGGTTGCCGGCGCCGATCAGCATCTCGGTGTCCGGGAGGGCCTGCCGCGCCGCGCAGAAGCGCTGGATCGACGCGGCGAATCCGAAGTGGATCGGCTCGAGCACCGCGTCGGCGATGACCCGCCGCGCCCCGCGCCGCATCGCCTCCTCGACGTTCCGCACCAGCGTCTCGACACCCCCGCCCGGATCGGGGAGGATGACCGGTGTCGCCGCGATCCGGCCGGCGAGGTGCAGGTTCTGACCGTTGAGGCTCAGGAGCATTTCCGCGCCCGCCGCATCCCCCGACAGCGCCTCCTGCTCGTTGAAGGTGTCGATGCTGACCCGGTGCCCTTCGGCGCGCAGCAGCCGGACGAGGCGGCCGAGATCCGCGACCGGCCGCTCCGGCGAGCATCCCAGGTCGATCACGTCGGCACCGTCGGTGCGGTAGCGATCCGCGAGCTGAACGATCTGCGCGTCGCTGAGCCGATCGACATCGTTGATCTCCGCCAGGATCGTCAGGTCGTGCGGCCCGTCCGGGTCGTAGGCCTCCACGGCGCCGCCGAAATACTCCGGCAGGTCGCGGAGATCCTTCGGCCCCTTGCGGAACAGCCGCCCGAAGTGCGCCGAGAGATCGTCGATGTCGGCCCGGCTGAGACCGGGAAGGTAGACGGCGTCGCACTCTCCCGGCGTCAGCGTTGCCTTCAGGTAGTCGGTCGTCAGCAGCGCCGCCACCTTGATCCGCAGCGCCGCGATGCTCCAGTCGAACGCCGGCGGCATGGTCTTGAGCGTTTCCTCGAGTCCCGGCTGCGCCATCTGCCCGGTGACGAAGAGGTATCGCGGACGGGCCGCCGCCCCGGCTTCTACAGCCATAGCCCACCGTGAACCTGGAGGATCGCTCCGGAGATGTAGGCCGCTTTGTCCGACACCAGGAAGGCCACCGCCTCGGCGACCTCGTCGGGGCGGCCGAAGCGGCCGAGCGGGATCTGCCCGCGCCAGCGCGCCTGCTCCTGCGCGTCCCACTCGGCGTACGACTCGGTCTCGATGAACCCGGGGCCGACGGCGTTCACCCGGATGCCGTGGGGCCCTTCGGTCCGCGCCAGCGTGCGGGTCATGGTCATGAGCGCGCTCTTGGCGACGAAATAGGCCGGGGCCTCGTGCGTCATCCCGGGCGAGACCTCGGAATTAAGCGCCCCGACGTTCACGATGCAGCCGCCTCCGCGCTCCCGCATCCCGGGCAGGACCGCCCGGGTGCAGTAGAAAGCGCTCGACAGGTTGCCGTCGATCATCTGCCGCCATTCGACGTCGGTGGTCTCGGCGAGCGGGCGCTCCAGGAAGGGACCGACGTTGTTGACCAGGATCTCGATCGGCCCGATCCGCTCGATCGCCTCCCCGACGAGACGGCGGCAGGCTTCGGGATCGGCGAGATCGGCGCGCACGCCGTGCGCCGGAACGCCGAGGGCGCGCAGCTCCGCCAGCACGGCGGCAGCACCCGCGGCGCTGGCGTGATTGACGACCACACCGCACCCGTCGCGCGCCAGGCGCAGGGCGATGGCGCGGCCGATGCCGCGCGTGCTCCCGGTGACGAGGGCCGAGCGTCGATGGGCCATAGCGTGGATCTCGCGTCAGAGTTGATTCGCGGGCAGCTTACCACGCCGGCGCGGGTTTCAGCAGACCCCGGGCGATGCCGGCGCGCCGGGCGAGGCCGGCGCGGCATTCGTCCGGCGAAGCGCCGGCCGCCATCAGGGTGCAGATCGGCTGACCGGGCGCGAAGATCTCCCCCCGGCGTGGCCGATCGCGGGTTTTGAGGCGAACCAGCTCCCCGGGATCGGGCAGCACCACCCGGGAGTCGGCGTACAGGATCCCCTTCGCGAGAAAGCGCGGACCGGCGGGGGCCGAGGTCGGGGCCGGCGCCGGGGCCTGAGTCGCGGAGAGCGGCCCGCCTTCCAGCGCCTCGAGATGGCGGTCGAACAGGTTGACGGCGGTCAGATCCTCGATCAGCTCCATCGACGCGGTCCAGCGCGGGTTGATCTCGATCACGTGCGGCACGCGATCGCGCAGGATGTAATCGATCCCGAAGAGTCCCGCGAGACGGAAGCGCGTCGCGAGATGCGTCGCCGCTCGCCGAAGCTGTTCGAGGTTTTCCGGAGTCAGGAACGCCTCGCGGGGTCCGGCGATGCTGCCGGCGTACCGGTATCCGGAAGCCCCCAGCACGCTCCACCCGACGATCTGCTCGCTGACTCCCAGAACGACCGCCCCGCGGCGGCCCGCCAGGGCGACGACCGATCCGCAGGGGCCCTCCAGAAACTCCTGGAAGTACCCGCCGGGAGGGCATCGCTCTCCCCGATTCGCGATCCGCACGCCGTGCCCGCCGCCCGAGCGGCGCGGCTTGATGAGCCAGCGGCCGGCCCCTCCGGGGATCCGATCGCCGGGCAGGACCTGCGGGTGGGCTATACCGGCCGCGGCCAGCGCCGGGAACAGGATTGACGGATCCCGGACCGCACGGACCGCGACCCCCCCGATTCCGAGAAGCGTGCCGCGCCTCGCCAAGAGGCGCAGGAGCCCGGGGCGATTCTCGAGCGCCCCGCCATAGGCGACCGCCGTCCACCCGAGGAGGAGTGCGGCGCGCCCGAGCGCCGCCGTGGTGCGCGGCAGGCCGAAGTGACGCTCGATCGAGAGGACGCGCACCGGAGAGCGAGACACCGTCACCTCGAGATCGGTGTCGCCGAAGTGATCCAGGGCCAGGATGCCGGCGGGGAATCGTTCCGCGACGCGGCGACTGCCGGCCGCCGACGCGGCCAGCGCCCGGGCGCTGGCGCCGACGACCAGCAACCGGTCGTCACCCCCGGGGGGACCTGCGCCCGGGCGGCGCGGCATCTCAGCCTGCGGCGAGGAGGTCGCCGGCCCGGCGGCGCGCCGCGGCGCGGTCGATGACGAGGGGCCCCTCCGCCGCGAGCAGATCCTTCAGGAGGGAGGCCTCGACCCGGTTCTTCAGCGTGCCGATCGCCAGGGCGCCGATCCCGAAAATGCCGTGGTGGAGCTCCTTCCCGTCGTCCGGCGGGGCCAGCCCTTCGATGCCGGCCGGCGGGACGGCGTTGACGTCGGCGACGATTTTCGGTCCGCGCAGCGCCGAGGCCGACAGCAGGCGCACGCCGGCGGCGCCGGTCGCGAGGATGATGTCGGCCCGAGCCGCGGCCGCCGCCGCCTCGGCTTCGGTCGAGGCGGAGCAGGGGGTCACGCGTACTCCATCTCGCTCGTGGAGATCGCGCGCCGCGCTTTCCGCCGCGTCGAGCCGGCGCGAGGTCAACGTCACCTCCGCCCCTTCGGCGGCGGCCATGGCCGCGGCGGTCCGGCCGACGCCCCCGGTTCCGGCGAGCACCGTCACCCGGGCACCGGTCAGCCCGTCCTTCCCCTGCGCGCACCGCAGGGCGGCCGTTTTCGCCAGGAGGGCGGCGGCGGTGGTGTATCCGCCCTTCGGGTCGATCATCAGGCCGATGCGGAACGGATCGAAGAGCGATCCTTTGGCCGCCAGCAGCATCGCCTCGGCGACGCGCACATCGGAGCCGCAGAGGAACAGCGCCGAGAAACGGACCCCCTTCGGCCCGCGCGAGAAGATGATGTCCTGGGTCAGCCCGGGGACGGCCGACGCGGTGACCCCGGCATACGGGATCACCGCGTCGAAGCCGGCGTCATAGGCCATGTTGATGTCGAACGGACTCACCAGGGGGTCCGACGACACCATGTAGAGGAGGTGTTTACGGTCCATCAGGCGAACGGGTGCTTCGCCTTGTCCTTGCGCTCGATGACCTGCTTCACGCTCGGCTCGCTGCGCATGGCGCGGGCGATCGATTCCTTGGTGGCCTTGTAGTTGTAGTCGTAGATCTTCTTGTTGTCCTTGGCTTCCCAGTGGATGAAGACGCCGACGATGCAGACCAGATTCTCCGCGTCGGCCTGCGGTATGATCCCCTCGGCCACCGCATCGGCGACTGCCTTCGCCACCGCGGCCTGCGCCGGGCCGAACATCTGCACCGCCTGGGTGGCGCCTTTGATCGTGACCTTGTTCATCATGATGGTCGCCGGCTTCGCGAGCAGGTTCGGCTCGAGAACGGCGAGGAGTGCCGTGTGTCCTTCGTTCTGGTTCACGAGCGCGTTCGCGAACGCGGCGCCCACCGGCCCGTTCTTCGGACCGATGAGAAGGTCGATATGCGCCACCTCGTTCCCTTCACCTACGAGCGATTCTCCGACCAGGATATCTTTCATGGGCGTCTCTCCTCCGCTTGGGATGCGCGCCGTCCGTCGCGCGGCGTTTCAGTGGTGATGCGGTCGATTATCTAGCATGCCCGCCACGCGCCGGTCAATCACCGCCGATCGCCGCGCCATCGCGCACCCTGCCGCGTCCTCGGCCTCCCCTCGCGGGACGGCCCCGCGCCTGCTCGTGAGCGTCACCGGTCCGGACGAAGCGCGGATCGCTTTCGCGGCGGGAGCCGACATCGTCGATCTCAAGGATCCGCGGCGGGGCGCCCTCGGGGCCTGCGAGCCGGCGGCTCTCCGGGCCGTCGCCTCCCTGCGCGATCGGGCCTTCCCGGGCGCGGTCCTGAGCGCCGCGCTCGGTCCCGCGAACGATCCCGGCGCGGCCGATCGGGCCGCTGTCGTGGCCGGATGGGGGTTCGACTTCGTGAAGCTCGGCCTGGAAGGGCTGCCGGATCGCGACGCGGCGGCTGCGGCCCTGCGCCGGATCGTCGCAGCGGTCGGTGCCGCCGGTCCCGCGAACGGCGGCGGGACGCGCGTCATCGCGGCGTCTTTCGCCGATTCCACCCGGGTCGAAGCCCTGGCGCCGGAGGATCTGCCTGATGTCGCCGCCGCGGCGGGAGCTGCCGGCGCCCTCCTCGACACGGCGGTCAAAGACGGCCGGACTCTGCTCGATCACCTCTCCCCGGAGGGAATCGCTCGATACCTCTCCGGATGCCGGCGGCGGGGGCTGCTGGCGGCGCTGGCGGGAGCCCTCGAGCCCCGGACGATGCCGGCAATCCTCGCCCTGGCTCCCGACATCATCGGGGTCCGCGGCGCCGTCTGCCTCGGGGGGCGGACCGGTCGGCTCGACCGCCGCCGGCTGGAGCGCCTCCGTGACGTGCTGCGCGTTTCACCCGCGCGGGTCTGCTAGCCGCGCCGCGTTGCGCCTCGGCGCGCAGAGCGTGCGGCTGTCGCCCGTCGATCACCCTCACCTCCACTCCGGGCGGCAGGGACCGCGGGAAAAGCGGGTCGACGATGCCGCGTCCGGCGAGGCGCTCCGCGAGACGCCGATCGAGCGGCACGCCGGGAAGCTCCGGGACACTTTTCAGGAGGATCAGCCGACGGGCGCCGCTGCGCCGCGCCAGCCAGGCGGCGATCGAATCGGAAGTCAGCCGGAACGATGGCTCCAGGCCCCGGCTCCGCTCAACGAGGGCCGAGGTCAGCAGGATCGGCGTCCGCCCCGACGCCGCGACTCGTTTCGCCGCCGACAGGTTGCGCACCGGGCGCGAGCCGGGGCAGAGGTGCGCCAGGAGCAGGCCGTACTGGTCCATCGCCAGAAGCGCCATCCGGTGCGCCCCGGCTTCGGGAATCGTCCACCGGCGCATCTCGCTCCGCACCAGGTCGGCGTAGATCCCCCCGCCCGGCAGGACCAGGATCGGCTGGCGTCGCGCCAGAGCGGCGATCGCCCGCAGCAGCCTCGCGAGACGACGCGGCGCCGAAGCGAGGCTGCCGCCGACCTTGAGGACGGTGTTGAAGGGGCGCCCGTCGGCTCGTCGGCGTTTCACGACGCGCCGTCCGCCGGAATCGCCGGCAGGAGCCCCGGCATCCCCAGCGCTTCGGCATGCAGGAGTGCCAGCGCGACGCTCGGTGCGGCGACCTCCCAGCCGGGCTCGGCGAGGCCGCGGAACAGCTCGCCCAGCGGCTGCGTGCGCAATCCCACCGCCTCGGCCGCCGCCGCCGCGAGGAAGGCTCCCGCGCCGGCGATCAAGGAGCCATCCGGCGCAGCGCCTCCATCCGGCAGCGCGGTCATCCGATCGATCACCTGCCGCAGGCCACCGGCGATCTGTTCTATCTGCCGACGCTCCAGGAACAGCGCGACGTCACGGAGGACATCGGCTCCGAGCTCGCGCGGCTCGGCGCAGACGATCCGCGCCAGCCGAGTCGCCGCCGCGGCCGGAGTCTTGTCCCGGCCGTCCGGGGTCGGCACCGTGTAGCGCGCCGCGTCGATCCGCCCCAGGAGGAGATAGACGTCCGCCATCTGCGCGAAGTATTCCGGCACCACGGGACAGGAACCTCCGGGGATCGGGACGCGCGCCGCGAGGGCGCCGGGTGGCGTGCGCAGAAGGCCGCTGTAAACCAGCTCCCCCGACAGGAGACGTGCGCCATCGGTCCGCCCCTGCGGCCGGGGATGACCGCCGACGAGCGGAATGATGTCGGTGGTGGTGCTGCCGACATCGATGAGGACCGCGGGGGAGGCGAGGCGCGCCGCGAGGCGCGCGGTCGCCATCCAGTTGGCCGCCGCGACCCGCTCCGGCCTTTCCAGCGCCTCGGCCCAGGGCAGAAGCGCCCCGTCGACGTCCAGGACAACGCACCCGGAAGGGGTCTCGCCGCCGAACCCCTCGACGCATGCGGCGAGGATGGCGCGCACGCCATCGCGGCGGCTGGGGAAGACATCGCACAATTCGCCTGTCATGGTCACCGCGTGCGTGATCGACGCCTGCGTGCCCGCCGCTTGCGTGCCCGTCGCCTGCCTGGCCGCCGCGTCCCTGCCCGGGGCGCGCACCGCGACGGCGTCCGCCAGCTCCGGGGCGCGCATGAGGCCGTCGACCAGCTCCGCAAGCCCCGCCGCGAGTCTCTCCGGCTCGCGGTAGAGCGCGAACGGCACCTGCCGATGCAGGAGGCGCGCGCGGCGTCCCTCCGCGGTGGCGAGGCAGGCCGCCTTCAGATGCGCCCCGCCGATGTCCCAGCCGAAGCCGATCGCCATCGTCCCCCTCCCTTCCCGCCCGGCGCGCGCATCGTGACCGATCCGTCGGTCGAAAAACGGCATGCCCCGTGCCGTACGATGCGACGCGGCATCGGCCTGCCGAGCGCCGCATCGATCAGGAGCCCGGCCAGGTTACGCTCCACCACGCGGCGCAATCCGAGGTAGCTCGTGGTGAGGCGCGGGTTGATCTCCAGGACCGTGACCCCGCCGGGGCCGATCACCAGGTCGACGCCGACGTACCCTCTCAGGTCGGGGACCGCGGCGCCGAGGGCCCGCACGGCCCGCCCGGCCGCGCGAAGCGCCGCGGCGCTCTGCCGGTGGGGCCACGGCGTGGCCCCGCCCCGGTACTCGAACGCCACACCGGTCGTGAACGCCTGCCGGTTCAATCCCAGTCCGATGCACCGCATGGCCGGTGCCGGGCCGCCGCCCGCGCCGCGCGACGGCACGCCCGGCGCGGCTCCCGGCGTGACGCACGGAGCGACGAGAAGCGAGACGCTGGCAGGCTCGCCCGGGATGAACTCCTGGACCAGGAAATCGTTCCGGCGCGTGACGGCGCGCACCGCGTCGAGAGCCGCCGGGATCTGCTCGCGACGGCGCACGCATCGTGTCCCCTGGCCGCCGCAACCATCCCGCGGCTTGAGCACGAATGGCGGCGACCAGAGGCGCAGGCAGCGCGAGCCATCCGCGAACGGGATCGACGCGCACCGCGGCGAAGCGATCCCGCACCCTGCCAGGAGATCCGACATGGCCAGCTTGTCGGCGGCCAGCCGCACGGCGCGGCGGCCGGGGCCGAGGAGCCTGCGCCCGCTGCGTTCGACGGAGGCCGTCAGGCGCTCCAGGATGCCGTCCGATTCCGGAGCGATGACGAGGGCCGCCTCGGCTCGGCCCAGCGCGGCGCGCAGGGCCGTGGCAGGCGGGGCTGTCTGTGGCGGCACGACTTCCAAATCGACCCCGGAAAGGAGCGCCAGATCGGCCGCAACGGCATCGCGCAGGGCGGAACCCTCGGCACGGATCCCAGTCGGAGCGCCGCCTTCCGGCAGCACGCTGAAGTATTCCAGAAGGACGACGCGCATGCGACCGGTGGCTCGGGGTCCTATTCAATGGCCGGAAGTGAGGTGCGGGAGAAGGATGCGGAATGTCGCTCCCTCCCCCGGGCGGCTTTCGACGCGCAACTGCCCGCCGCTCTGCGCCACGATGGCGTAGACCGCCGAAAGGCCGAGCCCGGTTCGCCCCGCGCTCTCCTTGGTCGTGAAAAACGGATCGAAGATCCGGTCGAGCACGTCCGGAGTCATCCCGCAGCCGGTGTCGGCCACGGCGACGACGGCGTAGGCTCCCGGCGTCGGATCCCCGGGGCGCGCGGCGGCCTCGTCGAACCGGGCGCGGGAGGTGGTGATGGCCAGACGCCCGCCATGCGGCATCGCATCGCGGGCGTTCTCCACCAGGCATCGGAGAGCCGTGCCGAACTGGGCCGGGTCGATCTTGACCCGTTCGAGATCGCGATCGAGGTGCAGGTCCAGGGTGATGGCCGGTCCAAGAACGCCGCGCCATGCCGGTGCCCCCCGGGCGATGAGTTCGTTCGGGTCGACGATGCGCGGCGCCAGGCTGCGGTGCCGGCTGATCGCGAGGAGCTGACGCGTCAGGACGGCGGCTCGCTGGGCGCTCGCGAGAAGGCGCCGACTGTCGGTGCGACGAGGATCCTCGGCCGGCAGATCCGGGTCCGGGCTCCAGCCGGATCCCAGCAGAAGCGTCACCAGGTGATGGAGCTCGTGCGCAAGGCCGCCGGCGAGCATCCCGATGGCTTCCATGGTGCGGCCATCCGGATCCCGTCTCACGCGTCGATTTTCCCGTTCTCGCTCCGGCGTGGAGGACGGCATCGTGGCGTACAGTAGGCCGGGCGAAGCGGCCCGGTCAAGCCGCGGGGTGGCAGCGGGTGCGGATCATTCCGGTGATTGATCTTCTGGACGGCCGCGCGGTGCGCGGCCGGAGCGGTGATCGCCTCCGCTATCAACCGGTGGTGAGCCGGCTTCGGATGGCCCCGGGGGAAGATCTGTCCGATCCGGCGGAGCTCCTGTCGGTCTACCTCCAGACGCTCCACAGCGACACTGTCTACGTGGCCGATCTGAACCGGCTCGAAGGCCGCGGCGACAACGATGCCGTGGTGGCGCGCCTTCTGGACGTGGCGCCCACGGTCCGGCTGCTGTGCGACGGCGGGTTCGCCACCGCCAGCTCCGTGACTTCGAGGAGCGGCCGCCTCATCCCGGTCCTCGGCACCGAGAGCCTGCGCAGCCTGGATGCGCTGCGGCCGTCGCTCCGGCCGGCCACCGGCCACCGGCCATTCCTCAGTCTCGATCTCGACGCGACGGGTGTCGTCGCGCGCTCGCCCGCGATCGCCGCCCTCCCCGAGACCACCCTTCTGCGCCGGGCCGCTGCGATGGGGTTGGGCGGGGGAATCGTGCTGATGCTGAGGGCGGTGGGAACCGTGTCCGGGATCGACCGCACCCGCCTGCTTCGCCTGCGTCGGGCGGCTCCCGCGCTGCATCTCCTGACCGGAGGGGGGATCGCGTCGATCGGCGACCTCGATCACCTGCGCGCCTCCGGGTGGGCCGGCGCCCTGCTGGCGACCGCCCTGCACGATCGGCGCATCCGCGCGTCCGAGCTTCTCGCCGCCCGACTGATCGACGCCGCCTAGACGTCCTCGACCCCCGGCGCCGGGAGGCGCGGCTTCACCTGGATGGAGCGGAATCGGCGCAGGAGCACCTGTCCTGCAGGCATCCCCTTGCGCTTGTGGACATGCTTGCGCTGGGTGTAATGCACCTCGACCTTCCCGGCGTTCTTGGCCCCGCTGTAGTACGCCGCCATCTCCGCCGCGACGCGCAGCGTCCCCTCGGGCAGGACCCCCTGCCGTTCCGGGTTGCGCACGATGACATGCGCCCCGGGCGTCCCGGCGGCGTGCAGCCAGAAATCCCACGGCGAGGCGACCTTGAAGGTCAAGGTATCGTTCTCGGCGCCGCTCTTCCCCACCATGATGACGAATCCATCGCGCGTCATGTGCCGTCGCACCCGGGTCGGGGTCTCCTGAGCAGGCGGCCGGGCAGCCGCCTTCGCGGGGCGGGGCGCGTGCACCAGACCCATCCTCTCCATCGCAACTTTCAATGCGTCGAGATCCGCGGCATTCCTGGCGCCCACCGCCTGAGATTCCAGCCGGCCCCAGGCCGCGCGCCCGGCCGCGATCGCCTGCCGCCGCGCCTCGATGGCGACAACGCCGCGCTTCCCCTTCTTGTAGCGGGTGAACAGCCGCTGGGCATTCTCCTGCGGGGACAGAGAAGGATCGAGCGGAATCGTGATCGGCGGAGCCTCCGGGTCGGTCGGATCGGGGACGGTGATTTCTCCCGCCGTGGGGCGTACCGCGGGGAGCGCCGCGAGCAGGGCTTCGCCCCAGAGCCGATAGCGTTCCGCGCCGCGAGCCCGCTCCAGGTCTTCCGACAGCCTGCGCTCCAGCGACTCCAGGCGCTCGATTTCGCGCCGTACCTGGGCCGCGTGATGGGTTCGCCGCGCCTGAAAGTCGTGCACCCGGTCCTGGAGATCGAACACGACCTGTGTCGCCTCCGACGGACTGTCGAAGCGCGTGACGAAAAGCGGCCGGCCCGTCTCAGGGTCGCAAGGGTGAGGGTCGAGCGCCGCGGTCAGAAGCCTGGGATCGCCCTGGCCGAGCGGCACGTCGTCGCCATAGTCCCCCAGAGGCCGGCGCGAATAAACCACCGGCTCCACGGGCATGTCCGGGAGTCGGTCCGATTCCGCCCGCGGTGCGCGTGCCGGGGTGCGGATCGGGCGCGCCGATCCCAGGATATTTCCGGCAGCGTCCTGCAGCACGGCATTCGCCGATCGACCGAAGATTTGCGCGATCAGGCGGCGCGCCGGAGCCGGCCCGGCCGAGCCGGGAAGGCGGAAGGTCATGGCGACGGCGCGATCGCCCGGCACTTTCTCGAGCCCGGTCAGGATCGCCCCTCCGAGCTCCCGATCCAGGAGGGCGGCGAACGGATCGGGCGGCGCCTCCTTCTGGCGGCCGGCGCGCACGAGAAGGTGCAGACGAGGTCGCTCGGGAGGGACGGCAATGAGCAGGTTGTCGCGCCCGGGGGTCGCGAAGCGCAGGAGGTACCGCTCGCGGCCAAGGCAGGACACCGAAGACACTTCCTGCTCGATCAGACGCGCGGCCGCCTCATCCGCGACCGCCTGCAGAAGAGCGCTCTCCATCGGGTCCGCCGGCCGGTCGGCCGGAACGGGGTGTGGTGCGGTTACTGCTCGCGCGCCTGGCGGAAACCGCTGGCGACCGCCTTGTCGATCTTCGCCTCGACGTCTTCCGTCTTCATTCTCTCGACTTCGGCGATCTCGCTGACGATCAGGTAGCGCGCCCGGTCGAGCATGCGGCGCTCACGGTACGACAGGTTCTTCTGCAGCGACAGGTGCGTGAGGCTCTTGAACACCAGTGCGACTTCGGTGATCGAGCCCGTGCGCATCTTGTCGGAGTTTTCCTGGAAACGGCCCTTCCAGTCGTCGAAGACCCTGATCTTGTTGTCCTTCAGAACGTCAAAGACCAGGTCGACTTCCTTGCGTGTCATCACCGGCCTGAGACCGACGTTGCTGGTATTGCTTCTCGGCACCATCACGGTACTGTCATTGCCGATGATGCGCAGCCGCAGGAACTCCTCGGTACGATCCCCGAGATCGCGCTGTTCGATTTTCTCGATGACACCGAGTCCGTGGTTGGGATAAACGACCATGTCGCCGATCTTGAATGGCAAGGGGATCCTCCACTTGGCGGCGCGATCCGTGAGAACTGGCCGCGGAGCCTGTTGGGTCACGCACATGATAGCAGGAGAGGGGGGGTGCGATCAACCCGGAACCCGCACCCGGCGAGGGCTGGGGGACGGGAGCGCACTACAATGGCTCCCGGGAGGCGGTCCAGGAGCATGATCCGCTTCGGTGTGGCCGGCTGGGACTATCCGGACTGGGAGGGGTTCGTCTACCCGACGCCGGCGCCCCGGCGGTTCGACCGTCTGTCCTACCTCGCGGGCTTCGTGGACGCCATCGAGCTGAATGTCACGTTTTACCGCCAGCCGGATCCTGAGGCGGCGCGGTCCTGGGCTCGCCGTGTCGCCCATGTCCCGGCCTTCCGCTTCACCGCGAAGCTCTATCGCGCCCTGACCCACTCCGAGGGCAAGGGATCCCCGGAGGACGCTTCGGCGCTGCTGCGCGACGAGGCGGAACGCTTCCGCGCGGGGATCACTCCGCTGCGCGAGGCCGGCCGGCTGTCAGCGGTGCTGGCGCAGTTTCCGCAGCGTTTCCATGACCGCCCCGCATCGCGCCGGCACGTCGAGGATCTGGCGCGGCTTCTCCCCGATCTGCCGCTCGTGGCCGAATTTCGCCATCGGAGCTGGGACCACGAGGACGCTCTGCGATTCCTGCACGGACTCGGCGTCGGTTTCTGCAACATCGATCAGCCGGCCCTCGGCGCGGCGCTGCGGCCCACCGGCCATGTCACCTCGCGGGTCGCTTACATCCGGCTGCACGGGCGAAACGCCACGAACTGGTTTCAGGAAGGCGGGCCGGCGCACGCGCGGTACGACTATCTCTACAGCGCCGACGAGCTGCGCCCGTGGTCGGAACGGGCTTTGCGCCTGGAGGAGCGCAGCGACGAGGTGGTGGTGATCGCCAACAATCACTACCGCGGGAAGGCCCCGGCGAACATCCTGATGCTCAAGGCGATGACGACGCGCCGGCGCGTGACGGCCCCGGCTCCGCTCGTCCGTGCCTACCGCGCGCTGGCGGCGGTCGCGGTGCCCGCCCCGGCCCCGGGGACCGCGCAGGGCCGGCTGTTCGACTGACACCTAGTCATCCGAGGCGTCGGAGATCACCTCGCGCCCGTGCTCGTCCACCGACACCTCGCGCTCTTCGTCGACCTTGCAGCTGCCGCAGAGAGGCAACCGGTCGAATTCGTGCCCGAGGTAGCGTCGCCTGATCTCCTTGGCGACCGGGCCGTTCCAGACGTCGTAGACGCTGCTGCCGACGATGTTCCCCAGCACCTGGTCGCGGCTGTAATCGACGCAACAGAGAACCAGGTCGCCGTTGAACATGATGTAGGCCTGCTTGAACAGCCGCGTGCAGGTCGTGTAATAGGACATCGCGCGCGTGCGGCTGAAGCTTTCGGCATCCTTGATATTGCCGCCACGATTCTCGAGGGTGGTGTACTTCGAGGCGACGCCGCGCGAGCGCCAGTGCGCCACGGCCTTGCGGGCATCGATCACCGCCGTGTCGACCATCGTGATCCAGAGCTGCGGGCGCGATAGCCCGCGCGACCTCTGGGTCTCGATGAAGTGTTCGACGTTTTTCATGGTGCGGTCGAAGTCCATGTTGCCGCGCATGGTCTTCTCGTAGGACTCCTTGTCGATCCCCTGGAACGACACGTAGAGCTTGTGGATCCCCGCCCCCATGGCCAGGATCTGATCCACCACGGGCGGGGTGAGGAAATGGCCGTTGGTGGTGACCACCACCTTGCAGTCGGGGATCTTCGCGTTGATGTAGCGCACCTTGTCGAACAACTCTCGATCCATGAGCGGCTCGTTCATGAGATAGGGGCTGATCCGCCGCACCTTGTGCTCGGCGGCCTCGTCGATGATGCCGCGGAACATCTCGATCGGCATTTTCCCCTTCGGCTGCGTGGTGTAGGTCTCGCCGTAGGGGCAGAAAATGCAGTCGGCGTTGCATCCGGTGAAGGTCTGGATCTGGAGCGTGCGGGGGAAAATCGGTATCGGCCGGCGCGTCAGGCGGTTCTTGACCCGGAGCCAGGCGCCGTCCCCGGGCTGATCCATGTAGTAGTCGTTGACCTTCAATCGGCTCATCCGCGCACTCCGAGGGTGGCGTAAACCTCCGCCGTGTGCTCCACCATCCGATCGATCGTGAACTCCACCGCCCGCAGTCTTCCGGCGCCGACCATCCGGGAGCGCAGCGCCCCATCCCGGGACATGCGAACGATACCGCGCGCCAGCGCCGGTGCGTCGCCGGGGGGGCTCAGGAGGCCGTGGAGCGAATCTTCGATGATCTCCTCCACACCGTCAAGGGCGGAAGCGAGCACCGGCAGGCCGGCCGCCAGCGCCTCCTTGAGAACTGCCGGCGAGCCTTCACCCGAGGTCGATGCGAGGACGAACAGGTCGAGGCCCGCCAGCACGTCCGGCATGTCGTCCCGGAAGCCGGCAAAGTGGACCCGCTGGGCGATCCCGAGCCGATCGGCGAGAGCCCGGAGGTCCGAGGATTCCTTGCCACCACCGACCACGACAAAGCGCGCCTCCGGCAGATCGATCGCCGCCTGCGCGCAGGCCCTCAGGAACAGATCCATCCCCTTGTGCGCCGCGAGGTGACCGGCCGAGCCGACCAGCCAGGCGTCCTCCGGCCAGTCGGGAACCGACGTGGAGAGCGTCGTGCGGAAACGGGTCCTGTTCCCCTGCGCGAACCGATGCGGATCCAGGCCCGAATGGATGGTGACCACTCGCGAGGCCGCAATCCCCTGCGCGATCAGGCCGCGCCGGATCGCTTCCGAGACGGCGATGATGCGATCCACCCGCCAGGTGTACTTGAGCCGCGACAGACCGAACCCGCGAAGCCCGAAGGACACCCGACGCGCCGCGACCGCGGGGCGGCGCCCCGATCGCAGGCTGGCGAGCGTGCCGAGCCCGACCGCGTGCGCCGTGTGGTAGTGCAGCAGGTCGACGCGGCGGTCCCTCACGACCTCCGCGATGCGCCGGCTGGCGCGCAGATCCCACTCGCCGCGCATGGGAACCGGCTCGACCGCGATCCCGGCGGCGGTGGCTCGGCGGGTCAGCGGAGCATCGGGTGGCGCCACGACGATGGAGAGATGGCCGCGGCGACGCAGGCCATCCGCCAGGTAAAGAGTCTGCGCCTCGCCTCCCCGCCAGCCGCTCTCGGTGTTCAGGTGGAGCACCGTGGGCATCAGCGCCGCGCCGCCCGTCCCGCTTCCTCGTCCACCATCCGGCCGATCTGCTCGCGCAGGAGCGGACCGGCCTCGGTGCCGGTGGACGCCTCCCCCGGCTGCGTGCTGAAGATCTGCATCTCCCACAGGCGGGCGTATTTCAGGTAGACGGTGAAAGCACCCAGCATCGACAGGACGACGCCGTGCGCCCCTTCCAGGAATCCGAGGCGGAGGAAATACATGCGGATGAAGCGGCCAATCGGCCGCAGGAGGATCTGCAGCGGCCCCACCCGCCGGCCCTCCCGGTACATCTGCCGTGCCCCCCACTCGCTGTAAAGGTCGAGCTTGCGCCAGTACTGGCCGAACGATCGAAACGTGTGATGCTCCAGCGGCTGCGTGAGCGTCGGGAGCGGGCCGGGAAGATCGACCTCCGCGTGCACCTGGCGGTCCTGGTAGCGGGAGACGTCACGACGGAACAGCCGGATGACGCGATCCGTCCCCCAGCCGCAGTACCGGATGCGCTTGCCGAGGAAATGGTTGGCGCGACGGACCCAGTAGCCGTCCGCCTCCGGACCCCTTTCCAGGAGGCGCAGGATCTCGTCGCGCAGGGCGGGGGTCACGCGCTCATCGGCATCCACCAGCAGGACCCATTCGTGGCGCGCCTGCGGGATGGCCCAGTTCTTCTGCTGCGCCGAGTAACCGTATTCGCGCTGCACGATCCGCGCGCCGGCCTGGCGGGCGATTGCCACGGTCCGGTCGGTGCTGAACGAGTCGACGACGAGAAGCTCATCGGCGAAGCGCACCGAGTCCAGGCAGGCCGGAAGCGTCTCCTCTTCGTTGAAGGTCGGGATGATGACCGAGAGGGCCCGCCTGGCGTCGGCGCTCATGGCGTCGTTCCCTTCTTCTTGTTCTCCTTGCTCAGATCCCCGTACAGCTGCTCCCCTTCCCGCTCGCGCCTTCGGTCGTAGTCCGCGAGGGCCGACTTGGCGCGGCGCGACAGACGCCCGGTGGAATCCTCGCGCGCCAGCCGATCGAAGAGGTCCTGCGCCTCGTCGCGCTGGTTGATCTGGAGAAGGCTGGAGCCGAGATCGAGGATCACCCGGTTGGTGTCGGTGTAACGGGGGTAGTCCTTCAGCACGGCCCGGTACCGATCGATCGCCGCAAGCCAGGATTTGCGCCGCTGGTAGAAGTGGCCGATCACGCGCTCCTTTTCGGCCAGGCGATTCTGGCACCGATCGATGGTGGCGGCCGCCTGGTCGGCATACGGGCTGTCGGGGTAGGCCGTCTCCACGCGCCGCAGCTCGTCGATCGCCTTGAGCGTCATGGTCTGGTCGCGGTCGGGGGCCAGGACTTGTTGAGCCATCGACTGCCCGATCATGAACTGGGCGTAGGCCGCCTTCTCGTGCTGCGGGAAATAGGTCAGAAAGTTGCGGTAGCCGTTGAGGGCCTCGCCGTAGTTGGTGAGACCGCCATCCTTGTAGAAAGCGTCGGCGATCGCCAGCTGCACTTTCGGCAGGAGCTCGCGATCCTCGGGCGGAATGCGGGGCAGGAGCTCCTGGAGCTCGGCGCGCGCCTTGAAATATTTCTTCTTCGCCATCAGACCGAGGGCGTGCTCGTAGGCCTGCTCCGGGGGGACAAGGGCGCGCTTCTTACTGGCGCGGCTCGCCGCGCGCGCCTCCCCCGCGAAGGCCGCCGCGAGAGCGCAGCCGAGGAGGATGGAAACCAGCCCGAGACGTCGCGGCATCATCTACTCCAGGAGCCGGCGCAGGGAGGCGGGCAACCGGCGCGGCCGCCCGCGCGCATCGACGGCGGCGTGGGTCGTCGTCCCGGTGGCGACGAGCCTCCCATCGGTGCGTTCGATGCGGTACGTGAACGTGGCGCGGGCGGCGCTCATCTCCAGGAGCTGGGTGTGCACCATCAGCTGCTCGTCATAACGCGCCGGAGAGCGATAGGCGCAGGTCGCCTCGATCACCGGGAGAAACAGGCCCTGCGCCTCAACCTCCGCGTAGGGGATGCCGCATTCGCGCATCAGCTCGGTACGCCCGATCTCGAACCAGACGAAGTGCACCCGGTGATGGGCGAATCCCATCTGGTCGACCTCCGGGTAGCGCACGCGCACCTGCACCGCACCCGCGCGCGACATGATCGACTCAACCCCGGCGATCGCCGGCCTCGAGCAACGCCGTCAGGGCCGCCGCGCGGGCCCGGGGATCGACACCGTCGAACACCGCCGCCCCGGCGACGAACAACTCCGCTCCCGCCCGCAGCAAGGCGCCGAGATTGTCCGGGCCGACCCCCCCGTCCACTTCGATGCGCACCGCGAGACCCCGCTCGACGATCCGTGTCCGCAGCGCCGCCACCTTCGCCGTGACGGAGGGGATGAATCGCTGACCCCCGAAGCCGGGGTTGACCGACATCAGGAGGACGTAGTCGAGGTCGGGAAGGATTTCCTCGAGCACGGCGAGCGGCGTGGCCGGGTTCAAGGCCACCCCCGCCCCGGTTCCGGTATCGCGGATGAGCGCCACGGTCCGGTGCAGATGCGGCACGGTTTCCTGGTGCACCGTGATCATGTCCGCCCCGGCGGCGACGAACCTCTCGATGTAGAGGTCGGGCTCTTCGATCATCAGGTGCACGTCCAGGGGCAGAGCCGTGACCCGACGGATCGATGCGACGACCGGAGGGCCGATCGTCAGGTTGGGAACAAAATGCCCGTCCATCACGTCCAGGTGCAGCAGGCGCGCGCCGCCCGCCGTGACCGCCTGGATCTCCTCCCCCAGCCGGGCAAAGTCGGCCGACAGGACCGAAGGGGCCAGGGCGGCACCGACAGGGATGATGTCCCGGCCGCGAGAGCGCATGGCCTGCGCCGGGGCCCGGCGGGCGGGCGGAGTCTCAGTCATCGCTCCCTCCTTGGTTATCACCGGCCACGGTGAGCGTCACCAGGTCTCCCGCGCGGACGGGGTAGCCTGCTTCCGGCCGCTGCGCCACGATGGTACCCGACGCCGCACCGGACGGGGAACTTTCGTGTCGTGTCGGAGCGGGGCGAAGGCCCGCTCGCGTCAGGAATCGCAGCACCTCGGCCTCGCGGCGGCCGGTGAGATCGGGCATGACGTAGACCACCGGTCGACGCCCGCGACTGACGAGGAGGGTCACTCGACCTTCCTTCAGCCCGAATTCCCCTGCCAGCGGATCCTGGCCCACGACGAGATTCTCGCTCTCCTTCGAGGTGTAGGCATAGATCGGGTCGGCGACATGGAGTCCTTGCTGCTGCAAGGTAATCTGGGCCCCGCGGGCGGCGGCGCCTCGCACCTCCGGGATGGCCCCGCCCGTGTCGCCCAGGCTCAGGACCACCTTGATCTTGCGATCCACCTTGATGCTCGATCCGGGAGGCGGCTCCTGCACGAGGACGCGCCCGGGCTCGACATGGGGATCGTGGCGCTCCGACACCTGCTCCAGCATCAGCCCTTGCTTGCGCAGGATCTCCCGCGCCTCATCCGAGGTCATGCCCGACAGATCGGGAACGAGCACATCGCGCCCGGCCACCGCGCGCCGCACGGTGAGGTAGGCGCTGATCGCCGCGACCACCACGAGAGCGATGCCCAGGATCAGCAGCTTCGCGGAGGTCAGGAGGTGGCTTCGGAGGGATCGCGGGGTTGCGGCGCTCATCACGGTGTCGGCCGATCCGGGGACGGTCCCGGCCGCGTCGAGGGGGCGCATGTTAGCACAGCGACAGGACCGCGGCGAAGAACCCATCCATGTCATGACGGTGCGGCAGCGTTTCGAGCATTCCGCGGGGATTCACCAGGTGATGCAAGGCCTCGGGAAGAATGCCGCGGGCATCGAGCAACCGCACGTCCTGGCGCTCCCGGAGGATCGCGTCGACGTGAGCGGGCCCCTCCTCCGGCTCGAGGCTGCAGACCGAGTAGACCAGCCGGCCTCCGGGAGCCAGCAGTTCGAGGGCGGCCCGCAGGGTTCGTGCCTGGCGTTCGGCGTGCCGCTCGATCAGGGCCGGCGAAATTCTCCACCGGATCTCGGGGTGTCGCCGTATCACGCCGGTCCCCGAGCAGGGGGCGTCGACCGCGACGCGCTCGAATCTCCCCGTCAACGCCGGCAGGCCGGCATCCATGGCCACGAGGTGAATCCCCTCGATCCCGCCGCGGCGGGCATTCTCGCGGATCTTGCGCAGTCGCGCGACGTTGCGATCGGCGGCCACCATGAACGGCAACGGGGTTCCGGCCGCACTCGCCACCTGGAGGATCTTTCCTCCCGGCGCCGCGCACAGGTCGACAAGCCGCTCGTCGGGCCTCAGCGGCTCGAGCAGCATCGCCACGATCTGGGACGCCTCGTCCTGGATGTAGAACGCCCCGCTGCGGAACAGGGCGGTTCGCTGAGGAACCCCTTTCCGCACCCGAAGGGCCCGGATCGGCAGCGGCGACGGTTCTGTTTCGACGCCCTCGTTCCTGAGCCCTTGCGCCAGGTCGGCCGGATCGCGGCGCTGGCTCCCGACCCGCAGCACCATCGGCGCCGGGAGGTTCATCGTCCGGAGCAGCGCTTCCCCTTCCTCCGGCCCATGACGCTTGAGAAAACGATCCACCAGAAACCCCGCAAACGAAGTCTCCTGGGCCAGCCATGCGGACAGCGCCCCGAGGTCCGCCTCCTTCTCGGGGCGCGGGAGGCGCCAGGTGACGCTCCCCTCCTCCTGTTTCCGGCAGAGGGCTCGCAGCACCCCGTTGGCGAATGCGGAAGCGGCGCGGCCGGCCCGCTGGCGAGCCACACCGACCGCCTCGTCCACCGCCGCGGCCCAAGGCACGCGGCTCAGGAACAGAATCTGATACGCGGCGATACGGAGGATATCGAGAAGCGGCCTGTCGATCTGCGCCAGCGGTCGGCTGGACGCCGCCCCCACGGCCGCGTCCAGCTGCGATCTCTGGCGCAGCACGCCGTACACCAGCTCGGTGGCCAGGGCGCGGTCTCGCTCCGGCATTCCGGCCGGGAGGGCCGCGAGCAGCGCGTTGGAATGCCCGCGATCGGCTTCGATGGCTTCGAGCACGTCGAGCGCGGCGACGCGAGCCGTGAGGTCAGGCGGGCGGCGGCGTGAAGCGGTCACCGGGGCTCACGAGACGTCCGTTGAGGGCGTCGCGCGCCGACATCGCGCGTCGCCCGGGGAAACAGAGCTCCAGGATCTCCAGGAACGACGAAGACCCGCAGGCCACGACGATCCTCCCCTGGGGGGCCTGGAGGATCTGTCCCGGCGCCGCGCCCGGCTCGCGCGGCGCCGCATCGACCCGGGCACGAAGGATTTGAACCGGGGCATCGCGCAGGCCGGCGGCGGCCAGCGGCCAGGGATGGCATCCCCGCACCCGGCACACGAGTTCTGCGGCGGGCTCCTCCCAATGGAGGAATCCATCCGCGCGACGGAGCGGCGGGGCGAGCGTGGCGCGCGCGGAGTCCTGCGGAACAGGATGGAGAGACCCCGCCTGGTGCCGTGCGAGCGTTTCGACCAGCAGATCGGCTCCGACTTCGGACAGTCGCGAGGTCAGCTCACCCGCGGTCTCCTCCGCGCCGATCGCGATCTCGCGCGACAGGAGGAGGTCGCCGGTGTCGAGTCCCCGGTCCATGCGCATCGTGGTCGCCCCCGTGCGCGCTTCGCCGGCAAGGATGGCGCGCGCGATGGGCGCTGCCCCGCGGTAGGCCGGCAGCAGCGAGGCGTGCAGGTTGATGCACCACTTCGGCGGGATCTCGAGGATCGCCACCGGCAGCACCTGGCCGTAGGCGACCACCACAATCGCCTCGGGGGCGGCCGCACGCAGCCGCGCCGGCAATTCCGGGTCGCGCGCCGTGTCGGGCTGGAGCACCTCGATGCCCATATCGCGCGCCGCCTGTTTGACCGCCGAAGGCTCGGGCCGTGACGATTGCGTACGCCGCGGCTTGTCGGGGCGGGTGACAACCAACTCCACCGGATGCCCGGCCTGAACGAGCTGCCGCAGCGAAGGCACGGCGAATGGCGGCGTTCCCATGAAAACGATCCGCATGGGGCCGTCAGGCGGGGACCAGCTGCCAGTCCCCCTCCCGCATCCGTTTCTGCACCTTCCTGCGAATCAGCCGGCGTTTGAGCACGCTGAGATGCTCGATGAACAGGCGCCCGTTCAGGTGGTCGATCTCGTGGTTGAAGGCGCGCGCCAGGAGCTCACGCCCCTCCAGGGTGCGCACCCGGCCGTCCCGATCCATCGCTTCGATGACACAGCGCTCGGGCCGCCGCACCCGTTCCGTGAAGCCGGGAAGGCTGAGGCACCCTTCCTCTTCGGTATACCAGCCGGAATTTTCCAGGACCCGCGGATTAATGAGGACCATCAACTGGCCCGGGTCCTCGCCGACGGTCAGGTCGACCACCGCCACGCGCTTCGCGACCCCCACCTGGTTCGCCGCCAGGCCCACTCCGGGGGCGGCATGCATCGTCTCGATCATGTCGTCGATGAGGCGTTCGAGATCGGGAGTGATGGAGCCGACCTTCTCGGTCTCGTTCACAAGCACATCGTGGGGGTAGCGGAGGATCGGCAGAATCGCCATCGGGCCGCCTATCTACCACACGCATCATGCTCCGTCAAGAAAGTCGAGGACAGAGAGTCGAGGACGGGCCGCGGATCGAACCCGGATCACTTCCGGCGGTTGTTCCCTGGTTTCGCCTCCTCGCGGGGTGGCCTCGACGGAACCGGCTGTGGATCAGCCACCGGCTTCGCCGCGATCGGAGACTTTGGAGCGGCTCGCTCGCCGGCCGGCGGCCGGGCGCCTTCGACGAGGCGCTCGACGGCAGGACTGCGAGGTCGAACCAGGGCTTGTTGGTGAGTTTCCGCGGACGGCTCGGATACGGGCCTCGGCGCGGGCACCGTGGCGCGAGGTCGATCGCGAGGGCTCGACGGGGATGGTCGACCGGTCCCCACGGCAGCGGGGGTGAAAGTGACCCGAGGACGATTCGTGCCCGGCCTGCGGTCGGACCGGCGCTCCATGGTCCGGAAGGCGCGCGACGTACCCTCTCCCTGAAGTGCCGCAGGCGACGCCGCCCGATCGCGCCGCACCCTGTCCATCAGGCTGGCGGCCCGCTCCGGCTGCTTGGCGATGACCCTCGGATCGAATTGCGGCAGCGACCGGGTCACCACCAGCGGCGTACCGCGGGGCAGTCGATCGCCTCGGAAAATGACCGTGTCGGGACCGCCGCGCCATCCGAACCGCCCGGTCGATAGGAACTGCCAGCCACGTGCGTCGAGGCTCCCGACAGAAACCTCCACCTGGTTGATCGCCCAGGCGTCGCGGAAAACCGGGCGATTGTAATAATTCAACGGGCACCATCCGATGGTGGACGTTCCCACGGCGAAACTGACCCAGGCGCCGCCCCAGACCGCCCCGGGCGACCAGAACCAGCCGAAGTTGGCCGCATAGTCCCAGCGCCCGTAATGATAGGGCGCCCAGCCCCACGGATCGAAGGAGACCCAGACCCAGCCGGTCGGACAGGAGGTCCAGTAGCCTCGAAGGTAGGGATTCCAGGCGCCGGCATAGTGGGGTCGCCACACCAATCCATAGGTCGGAATCCGCGACCAGGCTCCGTAGTACGACAGCTCCGGGGCATAGGGACGCACGGCGTCCGGAAGGTCGACAGCCTCGTTTCCTGCCACTGCGTCGGCGGCCTCCGAGGCATAGGCTCGCACCCGATCGACGCAAAACCGGTCGAAGTCATCCTGCCGTTGGGTGTTGTAACGGGTCGGGGCGCCGGGGGATCGACCCCCCTCGACAGCGCTGCGTTGACCGCTTCGCACCAGGACGGAACCACCGTCGCCCGAAAACTCCGCCACGCCGCCCAGGGAGGCCAGTGTCGTCAACCCGTCCGCGGTCTCGATCCGGAAAGTGCCGGCGGACAGGAGGTAGATCGAACCCGCTTCGGTATCCACCTGCACCGCCGCATCCGGATCGTCGGACTCCGGGACCTCGATGCGCATCGCTCCATTCTCGAGCGCAAGCAGGGTGATCCGTTCAAACTCACTGTTCGCATCGGCAAGGGTCCGGAAGGCAATCCGGGAGTCGTGGTCGAGCCAGACCAGGGCTCCGTCCGCCAGCTCGATCTCCGCCCTGCCGCCCTCCACGATGACCCGGTCACCGGGAGTGACCGGGCTATTGGTGGTGACCGCGTCGAGGTCTGCGGTGGCATCCCGCTCGATCCTCACGTCCCCTTCCAGGTACCGCACGCGCGCATAGGTCGCCCCCGCGTTCCCCGGATCCGCCAGGACCATCCCGAACGAGGGGAGAAGCAGCACGACCGCCGCCCAGGCGGGAACGTCAACACACCACCGCTGCGTCCGACGATGGATTTGCGCGAACATGGCGACCAACCTGCCCTTCTGCGGTTTTGGGAATGGCACCGGCCGCAGGCATGCGGAGAGCCATTTTCGTGCCATGGCAACGGTGGGATTATCAGGGGCAGGAACCGGTCCGGAAGGCACCCGCGAACCGACTTGTCCGCTTTAGGTGAGGCTCCCCGTCCAGGGCCGTCGCATCACGTCTCACAAAGGGGACACAGCGCGTCTATACTTCTTGGCATGAGCCGACCAACGCGTTCGACGTGGATCGCCATCCTCACCCTGGCTCTGCTGGCGACACCGGCCGTCTCCTCGAGCAGCCACCAGAAGAACCGAGAAGCCGAGGATCGCGGACATCTCCGGCTGCGGCTCACCGCCGATCCCGCTGTCGGCTTCACCCCGGTCACCACGATCCTGACGGCACACCTGACCGGCGTCGCTCCCACCGATCCGAACTTCTGCCATCCGGCGGTCACCTGGGTTCGGATCAACCCCGGCCAGACGGAGGACAACGCTTCCCGCTATCACGAAGATCCCGCGTGCCGGCACCCCGAAAGCGAAAGTGTTGCGACGACCACCTTCACCAAGACATTCGATCTGTACCAGCCGGGATCGCACCTCTTCAAGCTCGTTGTGGAAGGGAAGGACCACCAGAGGGCGGAATCAGGCTACGTGCGGGTGGAAGTGATTCGGGTACAGTGACAGCGTCTCCCTCTCCGGCCGACTCAGTTGGGCGGCGGGGGCGGGTTCTCCGGCTTCGGCTTTCCCCCGAGCAGGTCGATCAGACGCTCCTTTATTTTTTCCTTCGCTTTCTCTTTCTGCTGTTCTTTGATCTGCTGGACCTCTGATTTGGTGTCGAGGGCGATCGACGGCGCGGCCAGCGTTCCCCGCGCCAGCAGATGCAGCGCCAGCTGCCCCTTGGCGTCCGTCAGGGAGCGCAATTGCGGGGTCTTCTCAATCATGCCCTTCGAAGCCTCTTCCGAGAATCGGGCGACGGCTGCGAGGTTCAACTCGGAATCCAGCCCTACCCATCCCTGCCCCGTGAGATCGAGGTCGAGGGAATCGAGCAACAGATTCGAGGTCTGAGCGCGGCGTCCGCCGATGGCGAACGACCCGCCGAGGGAGTCGAAGGGGGTCTCGTCCTGACCGATCCCCTTGCCGCCCGCGGCCTGCAACAGGCTCGCGAGTTGCTTGAGAACGCTGATGGATGTGAGCGCGCCCTTGGCGATTTCAATGCGGGCCGAGCCGGCGGCCGTGTCGAGGATCGCCTTGAGGTCGACACCCGACGCCTCGATGCCGAGCTCACCGCTCAGAGCTCCTCGCAGCAGTCCCTTGAGGCTCGGATCATAGGCGGCAGCGAGCGCGTTGACGTCCACACCCTTGAGGACCGTATCCAGGCGGTAGCGCGGAATCGCTCGTGCCATATCCAGGGTCGCGGCGCCCGACACGTCGCCGCCGTAAAGCTTCGCCTTCAGGTTCTGCAGCGACAGCGCCGCGTTCTTGAGGGTCACGGCTCCCCGCACCCCGCCGACATCGAACGTCTGGAACCGGAGGGCTTCCACGGCGAGAGTCCCCGAGGCCTCCACCTGCTGGAGCAACCCCGTCTCCGTCGAAGGAGCGGCGGGTGCCGAGGACCGGGTCGGCGACGGGGCGGGCGCCCCGCCGCCGGAGAAGTTTTCAATCAGCTCATTGAGATCGAGTCGCTGCGCCTCGAGATTGAAGCCGACACGAGGGTGGAGGTAATCCTCGAGCTGGAGATCGCCCCGCAACACCGAACTGCCGAAGCGGGCGGTGAAGCCGGCCCAGGAGGCCTTTTGTCCGGTGACGGCGAGCCGTCCTCCGATCTGCTCGACCGGGTGCTTCATCGAGGAGTCCCGGTAACTCAGATTCTCAAGCCCCAGGTTGCCTGCGAATTGAATCGTCTCCATCCGCTCCAGCGGCACGCTGGCCTTCCCGTCCACGGTCGCGGTGCCGCCCAGCTGCAGGCCGGCGGGCCGGAGGACACCCAGCCAGGGGAGGATCGGCACCAGGTCGGAAATCTCCACGCGCGATTCCCGGATCGTCGCCTGGAGCGTCTGGTCGCCGGAAGCGGCTTTCAAGCTGGCCGCCGCGCGCACCACGCTCCGGCCCAGGCCAATCGCCAGATCGATAGTGGACGTGTCGCCCAATCCCCAGCCGGAGATCGTGGCGTCGATCGGACCCAGGGTCAGCTCGGATCGCTTCCCCGGGGTCACGGCGTCGTCATACACCAGCACCTTCGCCCCGCGCACCATGGCGCGCTCCACCCCAAGCGTGCCGGCGTTGCTGCTGGCCGTCGGGCCGGCGGGGGGCGCCGCGGTGCCGGAACGGAGCGCCGCGACCCGCTCCAGCAGGTCCTCGAAATTCCATCGGCCCTCGCGATCCCGGATGAGCGTCAAGGTCGGTTGATCGAGGATCACCGACCCGAACTCGATGCGCCCGCGCAGCAGGGGCAGCGGGCGCAACCGCAGCGACACGGCGGCGAGACGCAAGGCATCCCGCCCGGGGTACCGGGCCCCTTCAGCCACCGTCACCGGCGACACCGTGACCCCGGGGACGGGCAAGACGCGCAGCGAGATGCGACCCAGCGTCGCCTTCCGGCCGGTGACCTGCTGAATCTGTCCGGCGATCAGGGGCGCCAGACGCTGCACATCAATGATGAAGGGCAGGGCCACCGCGGCGAGAATCAGGAGCACGAGAAGCGCCCCGGCGCCCAGCAGGAGGAATCGCAGGGAACGCGGCAGGGCCATGCGTCAGGATACCTTCTTTTCGCCCTTCCGATCCAGGCCGGTTCCCGCCAGGCGTCGGGCCCGCGAGAAACCGACGAACGACGGCCAGCGGGAGATTCGCAAGGCGTGCCGGATGTCGTCGAGGCTGGCGCGCGCCGCTTCCTCGCCGCGCCGGACGCATTCCTCGACAGAGGAGAAATCGGCCCAGTGAATGCGCCCCACGTCCGGCTCGATCGCCACATCCGCCAGCCGGCACTGCATGCCGCGCATGGCGTCGGCCCGAATCGACGCCGCCCGCACGATGATGTTCAGGCCGCTGCCGGCGCCCGCGCGGTCCTCGAGATCCTTCGACACGTCGACCGCGATCACGAGATCGGCGCCCTGGTTCAAGGCCGGGATCACCGGGACCAGGGCCACCCAGCCGCCGTCGATGAGCAGTCGCCCGTCGATCGAGACCGGAGGGAGGAGCCCGGGAACGGCGCTGCTGGCGCTGACGGCCCGTCGCAGGCGCCCGTGCCTCAGGAGGACCTCGGTGCCCTGCAGGATGTCGGCGGCCACCGCGCAATAAGGGATGGCGGTCTCTTCGATCGCCACGTCGTCGAGAAGGGCGTTGATGCTGTGCTCGAAATACTCCGCGGACACCCAGGATGTCTTGGCCACGGAGAGGGAGTAGAAGATCCCCTTCTTGAGAAGCGTCACCGCCCGGCGCATCACGCCCCGGCGCGCTTCGCGGCTCTCCTTCAGGAAATCGAAGCGGGCCCGCTTGAACTCGCGGCTGAAGATGAATTCCCGGAATCTCTTTTCGGTCGCCGCGGCGCTGCGGGTCGTGGCGTAGACTCCGCCGACGAGGGCACCGACACTCGTGCCGACGATCAGGTCAATTGGAATGCGATGCGTCTCGAGGACCTTCAGAACCCCGATGTGGGCCAGACCACGCGCCGCGCCTCCGCCAAGCGCCAGCCCGACCTTCACGCGATCTCGCATGCATCGGCTCCACGACCCGGAACTGTTCCTGGCCACCCGGCGGCTGGCCTCTGGCGCAAATATAGACATCGTTCCGGCGGCCGCCACCCATGCCAGTGATCGGACAGGCTCCTAGGTCATCGTGGCGGCGTGAGGGCAGTTTCGGCGGAGCGGACAGGAGGGGCAACGCGGGCGCTGCGGCCGGCAAACCTTTCGGCCAAGTGTTATGAAATTGACATGCGCCGTCAGGCAGCGATCGGGAGGGATCACCCCCGCAAGGGTACGATGCGCCTCGGCCGCGGTGGCATCGGCGCCAACCCAGCCCAGCCGGCGGGTGACGCGGTGGATGTGGGTGTCGACCGGAAAGACCGGCAGCCCGCAGGAGAACAGCAGGACGCATGCGGCCGTCTTGTCGCCCACCCCGCGAAACCGCCGCAACCAGGCGGAGGACTCTTCCTTCGGCAGGGCGCAGAGAAAGCCGAGATCGAGACGCCCGCGCTCCGCCTGTACCGCGCCGAGGAGGTCATGGATCACGCGGCTCTTGGTGCGCGCCAGTCCCCCGGCTCGGATTGCGGCCTCGAGGCGGGTACGGGGCGCGCGGCGGACGGCCTCCCAGCTGGCGAACGCCCGGCGCAGCGACCGCCAGGCGCGGTCGCGATTCGTGTCACTGGTGTTCTGCGACAGGATGGTGAGAATCAGCTCGTCGAGCGGCGGACGGGGACGCACGTTGGTGGGCCGCCCGAACGCGACTTCGAGAGCCTCGAGCACCGCGACGACGCGCCTGGCGCTGACCATGAACAGGATTCTACCGTCCTAAGAGGTGATGTGGGGTTCGATGCAGGAGCGTGAGCCTGAAGTCCCTACCGGCCTGAGGCACCCCTGGCCGCGTTCGGCGCGCACCGCCCGGGCGCTCCAGGATCGGCTGCGACCGCTTCTACGGATCGGCGGCGGGCCCCGCCGGGTGCGACGGGTGGCCGGTGCCGACCTTTCGTACGACGCGGGACGCAACCGTCTCTACGCCGCGGTGCTGGTTTTCAGCTATCCGGCGCTCGACCTGGTCGAGCGTCAGGTGGTGGCACGTCCGATCACCTTCCCCTATGTTCCGGGCCTCCTGAGCTTCCGCGAGATCCCGGCGATCCTGTCGGCATGGCGGCGGCTTCGTCAGGAGCCCGATCTGGTGCTGTGCGATGCGCAGGGGATCGCCCACCCGCGAGGCATCGGGCTCGCATCGCATCTCGGCCTCCTGCTGGGGAAGCCCACGATAGGGTGCGCCAAGAGCCGCCTGGTCGGGGAGCACGGAGAGGTCGGAGAGCGCCGCGGCGATCGCGTCCCCCTGGTTCTGGGAGGGAAAACCGTCGGCGCCGTGCTCCGGACACGCATCGGGGCCCGCCCGCTGTTCGTCTCGCCGGGACACCTGATCGGACTCCAGGCGGCCGTCCGCTTCGTTCTCGGTTGCTGCCGCGGGTTCCGGTTGCCGGAGCCGACGCGGCAAGCCGATCAAACGGTCGCCCTGGCGCGGCGTGCCGGCGGCACCGGCGGCCTCTCGGAGGCGCGACCCCTGTGCTAGAATCCGCGCCTCACGCGACGGGTTCCGCGCCACCTGTTCGTCCCGGAGACCGAGCGGGCTCACGCCCACGACGATATCCCGCTGCCGATCGGCGAGGCCCGCGAGCCGCGCCACTGATCACGCGGGTCCCCTCGCGGGACCGGAGCTCTCGAGGAACGCATGCCCAAACTCATCACGCCGCGCAGTGAAGACTATTCGCGCTGGTACACCGACGTCATCACGCAGTCGCAGATGGCCGACTATTCTCCCGTCAAGGGGTGCATGGTCATCCGGCCGCTCGGCTACGCCGTCTGGGAGGCGATGCAGCGCGAGCTCGACGCGCGCTTCCGCGCGACCGGGCACCAGAATGCCTACTTCCCGCTCTTCATCCCCGAATCGTACCTGCACCGCGAGGCGAAGCATGTCGAGGGGTTCGCGCCGGAGTGCGCCGTGGTCACCCATGGCGGAGGGAAGAAGCTCGAGGAACCGCTGGTCGTGCGTCCGACGTCGGAGACCATCATCTATGCGATGTACGCCAAATGGATCCGCTCGTACCGCGATCTGCCGGTCCTGATCAACCAGTGGGCCAACGTGGTCCGCTGGGAGATGCGCACCCGCCTGTTCCTGCGCACCACGGAATTTCTCTGGCAGGAGGGGCACACGGCGCACGCCACCGAAGCGGAGGCCGAGGAGGAGGTGCTGCGCATCCTGGAGATCTACCGCACCTTTTCCGAGGAGCATATGGCCATCCCCGTCTACACCGGCCGCAAGACCGAAAGCGAGAAGTTCGCCGGGGCGCTGCGCACTTACTGCATCGAGGCGCTCATGCAGGATGGCAAGGCGCTGCAGGCCGGCACTTCGCACAACCTCGGGCAGAATTTCGCCAAGGCCTTCGACGTGAAGTTCCAGACGCAGGAGGGCGACTGGCAGTTCTGCTGGCAGACGTCGTGGGGGGTCTCGACGCGCCTCATCGGCGCCCTGGTCATGGCGCACGGCGATGACAACGGGGTGAGCTTCCCGCCGCGCCTGGCGCCGATCCAGGTGGTCATCGTGCCGATATGGAAGAGCGACGAACAGAAGGCCCGGATCGCCGCGGTGGCCCAGAAGGCGGCCGACGAGCTGTCGAAGACCTTCCGCGTCAAGGCCGACCTGCGCGACGAGATGTCTCCCGGCTGGAAATTCAACGAGTGGGAGATGAAGGGGGTGCCGCTCCGGCTCGAGATCGGGCCGCGCGATCTGGAGGCCTCGCAGTTCACGGCCGTCCGCCGGCTCGACCGGCGGAAGTCGGCCGTGCCGCTGTCCGATCCGGTCGCCTCGGTCAAAGCACTCCTCGAGGGGATCCAGACCGACATGCTGGAAAAGGGCCGGGCCTTCCTGAAGGCCAGCACGCGCGAGGCGGTCGACTACGCCACCTTCCAGAAGGGGCTTGATGAAACGGGCGGTTTCTACCGCGCGCACTTCTGCGGAGACGCGGCCTGCGAGGCGCGCATCAAGGAAGAGACCAAGGCGACGATCCGCTGCGTGCCCCTCGAGGGCAACCGCGAGAAGGGCTCCTGCCTGCGCTGCGGCGCCCCGTCGGACGAATGGGTCTATTTCGCGCGCGCCTACTGAGAGCCCGTCCGGGGATGCCGGAATGGGCCATCGCGACGGCCGCGGCCCTAGGCTGTCTCCGGCTCGCGATCGGCCCCTGCGAGGCCGATGAAGCGACGCCCGCTCCGCCGAGCCACCCCCCCGCCAGCCCTGTCGTCGTCCGGTTCCTTGAGCCGAAGGCGCCGGCCCTGCTGCAGGGGCCGACGCGGATCACCATCGAGGCGGCCACCGGACCCGAGGCGCGGATCGCCAGCGTCTCACTGTATGCCAACGACACCCTGCTCTCGGTCATGGAGAAGCCGCCTTTCACCCTTACCTGGGAGGCCGGGCGCACTCCCGGGGCGCGCCGCCTGCGCGCCGTGGCCGTCGACTCGCTGGGCCGCCGCGGCGAAGCGGAGATCCTCGGTCGATCGATCCCGATCGGGCAGTACGAGGAGGTCCGCCTGGTCAATGTCTACGCCGCCGTCCGCGATGCCCGCGGGCGCGCGGTGCTCGATCTCACCCGCGACGATTTCCGCGTGCTGGAGGACGGCGTGCCCCAGACGATCAGCCACTTCAGCGCGGCGCGCGCGCCGCTCACCATCGCCATCCTGATCGATTCCAGCAATAGCATGACGCTCGGGGGCAAGATCGACCTGGCGCGCCGCGCGGCGGAGGAATTCGTCAACGCGGTAGAGGCCTCCGACCGGCTCCTGGTGCTCAACTTCGACGACACCCTCCACGGCGACGCGGTGCCGAGCGCCGATCGACGGAGCATCAAGGACCGCATCCGTGCCATGACCCCGGGGGGTGGGACCGCCCTTTATGACGCCGTCTACGCCACGGCGGGAATCCTGTCCTCGGAAGAGGGGCGGCGCGCGATGGTCCTCCTGTCGGACGGCCGCGATCAGGCGCTGACCGAAAACGAGCCGGGAAGCCTGCACCTCTTCGAAGAGGCGCTGGAGCGCGCCCACCGCGCCGAGGTTTCGGTCTATACCATCGGCCTGGGCCGGCACCTCGAGGGCGAGCTCGATCTCGCGCGCGTCCGCAGCCTGAAGGAGATCCTCGACACCCTGGCGCGGCAGAGCGGAGGGCGTTCGTACTTCCCCGAGCACGCGGGACAGCTCGCCGATGTCTACCACCAGATCGCCGCCGACCTGCGCCAGCAATACACCCTCGCGTACACGCCGGCGAGCGCCAGGGATGGCCGGTGGCACCGCATCACGGTCGAGACGAAGAATCCGACGCAGCTCGTCCAGGCGCGCGCCGGCTATTACGCTCCCGGCCCGGCGGCCCCCTGAGCGCCGACCGCGGCGGCGCCGCGCCGGATGAGCATGAGATTCCGGGTATAGATGAGGAGTCCGGCTCCCTGGCCGAGCGTGAAGACCAGATCGTGCCGGTACCAGAGGGCGTAGACCAGCAGCATCGCGCCGCCCAGCAGGCTGAAATACCAGAACGCGATCGGCACCGTGCTGCGCCCGCTGCGCTCCGACGCCAGCCACTGCACGACGAAGCGCAGGGTGAAGAACAACTGCCCCAGAAGCCCGAAGACGACCCACGCGTTCAGATGGAGCAGGCGCTCAAGCATCGTCCTTCACCTCGTAGCGCAGCTTTCGCTTCTTCATCCAACGGACCGCCAGCAGGTCCTGAAAGGACGGCACCAGCCGGTTGGAGATGCCGTACTTCGATTTCCCGTGGGCCCGCGGGCGGTGCCCCACCGGCATCTCGCGCACGCGGAACCCTTCCATCTTGAGAAGCGTCGGCAGGAAGCGGTGCATGCCGTTGTAGAGCGTCAGGCGCGACAACGCCTCGCGCCGGTAAGCCTTCAGCGAGCACCCCGTGTCGGTGATCGTTTCATCGCTGAGGCGGTTGCGAACGAAGTTCGCGATCCGCGACGAGATGCGGCGCACGACGCTGTCACGCCGCGTCCGGCGCACGCCCACGACGGCGTCCCAGCCCTGCAGCTCGCGGAGGAGCGCCGGGATGTCGGCCGGATCGTTCTGCAGGTCGGCATCGAGGGTGACGACCGCCGTGCCGCGGGCCCGCCGGAATCCGGCGTCCATGGCGGCGGTCTGGCCGGCGTTGCCGGCGAAACGGATGACCCGCAGCTCCGGGTGCGCGGCGCGCAGCCGGGCCAGCACCG
>JAYUCR010000513.1:0-2778 GCA_043740165.1 Acidobacteriota bacterium
GTCGTGCGCGAGCAGAGCGACGGGCGCCTGGAAGGGCAGATCGTGCGCGTCGTGGAGCGCACGCGCCGGAAGGTGGTCGGCGTCTATCGCGTCGAGCGCGCGGCGGAGTCGCGATGGTCCGGGGCGGCGGGGGTGGTGGAAGCCTTCGATCGTCGGTTCGAGGGGGGGATCATCATCCCGGTCGGGAAGGATGGCGGGGCGGCGCCGGGGCTCGTCGTCGGGGTGGAGATCGACAGCCCGCCGCAGGAAGAGCGCCGGGCGATCGGGCACGTCGTCGAGGTTCTCGGCGCGCCCGAAGCTCCCGGCACCGACCTGCAGGCGGTCATTCTGAAATACGGGCTGCGCCATAACTTCCCCGCGGACGTGATGGCGCAGGCCAACGAGGCGCCGGACCAGATCACACCGGCGGACCTCGTGGGGCGGGAGGATTTTCGGAAGCTGCCGATCGTCACCATCGACGGCGAGACCGCGATGGACTTCGACGATGCGATCCATGTGTCGCGAAACGCCGACGGCAGCTACGAGCTTCAGGTCCACATCGCCGACGTGGCGCATTACGTTCCGGCCGCAACACCGCTCGACCGCGAGGCGTACGAGCGGGGGACGAGCGTCTATTTCCCCGGGACCGCCCTGCCGATGCTGCCGCACCGGCTGAGCAACGGCATCTGCTCGCTCAACCCCGGGGTCGATCGCCTGGTGCAGTCGTGCATCATGACGATCGACGGGCAGGGGCAGGTGACCGAGCATCGCCTGGTGCGGGGCGTGATCAAGAGCGCCGCGCGGATGACCTACACCAAGGTCGCGAAGATTCTGGTGGACCGCGACGCCGCCCTGACGCAGGAGTACCGCGATCAGGTGGTGCACTTCATGCTCATGGAGGAGCTGTGCGGCGTGCTCAACGGCCGCCGCCGGCGACGCGGCAGCATCGACTTCGACCTGCCGGAGCCGGAGGTGATCCTGGCGATCACCGGAGAGATGACCGGCATCGTCGCGCTGGAGCGCAACATCGCCCATCGTTTGATCGAAGAGTTCATGCTGGCGGCCAACGAGACGGTCGCGCAGCACCTCTGGAAGACGAAGGTGCCGTCGGTCTATCGCATTCATGAACGGCCCGATCCGCGCCGGCTGGAGGATTTCGACGCCACGGCGCAGGCCTTCGGCTACTCGCTGCCGCGCCCGCTGACGTCGATCGAGCCGAAGGCGTTCCAGGCGCTGCTGGAGCGCGCCAGCGGTCGCCCGGAAGAGCGCTTCCTGTCGCGCCTGATGCTGCGCTCGATGAAGCAGGCGCGCTATTCGGAGAAGCGCGACATCCACTTCGGGCTCGCGAGCTCCTGCTACACCCACTTCACCTCGCCCATCCGGCGTTACCCCGACCTGCTGGTCCATCGGATCGTGCAGCGGCTCCTGACCGGAGCAACGCTGACGCCGCGCGAGCGCGGCGACCAGGAGGAGTTCCTTCCCGAGGCGGCGGCGCGCTCGTCGTTCCGCGAGCGGACCGCCGACGCCGCCGAGAACGAGCTGGTCGAGCGCAAGAAGATGACCTTCATGGCCGCCAAGGTGGGGGAGGAGTTCGACGGCTTCGTCGGCCGGGTGGAGGCGTTCGGCCTCTTCGTCGAGCTGCGCGACCTGTTCGTCGAGGGGCTCATCGCGGTCGAGAGCCTGCCGGAGGATCGCTACCACTTCAACGAGCGCCGCCACTCGCTCCAGGGGGAGCGCCGGGGCCGGGTCTTCGGGCTGGGCGATCCGGTGCGGGTGCGGCTCGCCAAGGTCGATGCCTACCGGCTGGAGATCGACTTCGAGCTGATCTCCTCGCAGCCGGGGGTGCGGGCGGCCGGGGGAGCGGCGCCGCACCGCGCGTCCGCCGCATACGGCGGGGCGCGTGGTGCCGCGGGGGCACGGGGCGCTGCCGGAGCGCGGGGTGGTGCCGGAGCGCGGGGTGGTGCCGGAGCGCGGGGCTCCGCGGGAGCGTCGGGCGCGTCGGCTAGCGGGGGACGCAGAGATCAGAAACGGTTCGGCAAACGTGGCGCGCGTGGGGCTGGTCCGCGGCAGCCGCCCGCGGGTGGCCGCGGTCGCGGTGGCGGCCGCGGTGGCCGGCGCGGCGGACGCTGATCAGGCGAAATCTTCCTCGAGGGAGTAGCGCAGCGTCACCCGGTTCATGGCCCCCGTCTTTTCGTCGTACACCAGGATGTCGCGCAGCGGCTTGGCGTAGACATGCAGAGTCACCAGGTCCTCGCCGGAGGTGTTGGCGAGCTGGTGGATCTCGGTGCGATCGACGCGCGAGAACCCGCCCGGGCCGAGCTTTTCTTCACTGTCCAAAGTGACCAGGCAGCGATCGGGGCTCGGTTGCTCGCCCGGCTTGAAGAGGCGGGCGGTGAGCGTCCCCGAGACAACCCGCGTGACGTTGAGCGACCCGCAGTGGTCGTGGATCGTCGTCACGTGCCCCGGCCGCCAGCAGAGGACCAGCATGTCGAAGCGCGGCGTGCGGCAGACGAGATTCCGGGTGTAGCAGGCCGGGCTGAAATAGACGTGGTCGCGCAGCAGGTCGTCGCGGAGTTCGAGGTGGCCCGCCAGCCGCTCCAGGATGTCGAGGTTCAGGTCCTGGGTCGGGATGTGGGCCATTTCGGCGACGAAATCGTCGAGCGAGAAGTGCTCCCCCATGCGCCGGATTGTACGGCGGGTGGACTCCGGCTCACAAGGGTACGAAGCGGCGCCGGTCGGGTTACCATGCGCGCGTGCTGCCGCGCACCGATCCCCGATCGCGCCTCGAGCGCATCCGCC
>JAYUCR010000514.1:0-2777 GCA_043740165.1 Acidobacteriota bacterium
AGGATGGCCGCCCACCCGAGGCCGATCCAGGGCTGCAGGGCGGCGCCGAGGAGCGTCCCCAGCACGCCGCCGATCGGAACCCCGATAGCCGCTTCCGTCAGCCAGGGCAGGGGGAAGGCGAACGCAGGCGGCCGCCGAAAAGCTGGTGCGTCGATGAAAAAGCGCCAGCGGTTCGTTCACGAAGCTCTCCTCTCGATGGGTCGGTCCACATTCCGGGCGCCCCGGGTGACCCGGGCGAGCGCGGCATAGGCCCAGACCGCGGCGGCTCCCGCCAGCATGGCCGCCACGATGGCGGTCCGGAAGGATGCATCGGCGCCCGATTCCCAGATCAACGGCGGCGGCGTCGCCGAGGTCTGCCATTCTGAGCGCCCCCTCGAGAAAAGATCGAAAGCGCTCAACAGGTTCCCTCCCGCATGCAACACCATGCTCGGCAGGATGGAGTCCGTGAAGTGGGCCAGGGCGCCGTAAACCGCCGCCACGGCGAGATAGTAGGGCATCAGGACCAGCGTGACCTCCGGGTGGGTGAAATGGGCCAGCCCGAACAGGCTGCCGGTCACGAGGATCGCGGTCACCGGGCCGTGCCGACGTTCGATAGGCCCCTGCATGTAACCACGGAACGCCGCTTCCTCGACCACCCCGGCCACCGCCGCGCTCATCACGACCCATGACAACAGGGTCACGAGCGGGAACTGTGAAGGATCCAGCTCCCGCTGCCGCGGAAGGGTGACGAGCCGGCTCGTGACTCCCTGCAGGAGGACGACCGCCACGAGTCCGATGCCGCCGGCGAGGAGCGCCATTCCCCAGACATCATCCGGGAGCCGGTTGGCGCGGCACAGCGTGCGCCGCGTCTCGGCATTCCAGCGCGGCCACCCTGCTCCCCGCACATACCGCCAGAAGAGCCACAGGTAGAGCGCCAAAGGAGGAACCGCCCAGGGGACGGCGGGCCAGTGCCGGGTGTTGGCCGATACCAGGATCGCCCACGGCACGGTGCCGAAGGCCGCCAGAACGAGCCCCGTGAGAACCGCCCGCACGATCTCAGGGAGGTGATTCCAGGAAGCTGCCGCCAATCCTCGGAGGCCGGTCATGGCTCAGCGCATCGTCTCGCGGGGCAGCATACCCGCGCCGCCACGGCGGCAACAAGATCGCAGCTTGGGAGGCGCGGCTTGACAGGGGAGCGGTGGTCTCACTACCTTCACGACGCCATCGGACCGGGAGGCTCTCGCGACGCGCGTCTTCGATGCGCCGCGCCGCCTCGTCTTCGAGGCCTGGACGCGCCCCGAGCACCTGCCGCGCTGGATGCTCGGCCCGAAAGGCTGGACCATGCCGGTCTGCGAGATCGATCTGCGCCTCGGCGGGGCGTGGCATTTCGTCAGCGAGCTGAACGGCAGGACGACCCTCACGATGAGGATTCTCTACCCGACGCAGGAAGCTCGCGACGCCGCGATCAAGACGGGCATGAAAGACGGCATGTCCGAGTGCTTCGATCGTCTCGTCGATCACCTGCCGACGATGGCCTGAGGCACGCGCGTGCGCGCCCCTACCGCAGGGTCTTGACGTACTCGACCAGCGGCATCCCGTAGAAGTCGCTCACCCGGCCCGATCGCCGGAACCCGTTCCTCTCGTAAAAGGCCATGGCGCGCCGGAGCGGTGCCGTCGTGTCGAGGCTGATGCGGGAGCATCGCCTGCGGCGCAGCTCGGCCTCGACCGCGTCGAGCAGCTGTTGAGCGACACCGGCTCCCTGGTGCCCCGGGCGGACCGCCATGCCGCGAACGTGGCCTTCGACTCCGTCGACCAGCTTGAATCCGATGGTCCCGGCGATCTCCCCGGTGTCGGAGATCGCGACGAAGAGGCTCATCTCCGCCAGGCGAAGGCCTATCGCCACAGTGGTCGGGACGGTGTCCCTGAAGGCATCGGGCGTGTAATCGCCGCGGTACGGCTCGAACGCCGATCTCAGGCAATCGGCGATCCCCTGGATATCACCCGCAGCCGCGCCGCGAACAACAAACGGGGCCATACCTGTCGGTCCCTCTCGTGCCCCGATTTACCGGCTCTGAAATGGGTAAATCTGCTTCCAGTCGCGCTTCATGTCGACGACCGTCCGGCCGATGCGTGCCTGCCGGGGGAAACGCTTCACGGCCGCGGCACGTAGGGTTTGAGCCGCACGTCGGTACTGCAGATGTGATCGGCAAGCCACAGATCGATGCTATCCACCAGGTTGCGGGCGTCCGTGCTCCTGAATCCGGCGTCCGTGTACTGCTGCTGGAACCCGGTCAGCATCCCGATGAATCGCGCGTGCGCGTCCTTGTTCTGCTGGGCCACGGGGCAATGATATCGCGCCATGCACTTCTCCTCGAAGCCGAAATGGGTGCGGACATAGAGATTCAGCGCCTGCAGCAACCCGCGATAGACATGCTCTCCCCCGCCCTCGTCGAGAGCGGAGCGGAAATCCTCCGCCATCCTGAAAATCATCTTGTGCTGTTCGTCGATGCGCGCGATGCCGGTGGCGTACGCTTCGGACCATTTCATCGCAGTCTCCTAGCCGGCGAAGTACTGGCGCTGGCGCGAGGCGAACGTGGTGCCGAAGTACCCCTTCCACCACGGGTCCTTCTCGTCCAGGAACGGCACGGCCGGGTCCGGCTTGTTCTTGGGCTGCGAGGACAGTCCAGTCGCGGAACGCGAAGTGACGATAGAGCCGCAGGAACTCGCCGAGATAGATGTCGGCCTCCCGGGTGTCGCCCCGGATGATGAGCATGTTCTCGTCGTTCACGTTCAGCCCG
>JAYUCR010000515.1:0-2774 GCA_043740165.1 Acidobacteriota bacterium
GACTGCTGCAGATCGTTCGGGTCGTTGCTGCCTCCCCCGGGAGCCGCAACGCTGAGCTTCTGGCCCCAGTTGGAGAAGTCCGACTTGGCGTCGTTCTGATCGGTGGAGGCGACCGCGATCACGCCCGGCACGGCCGCGGGGCTGAAGTTCTGCAGATCCGCGTTGCTGTTTCCGGCCGCCGCCACCAGCACCGTTCCGAGCGCGCGCGCCTGGGCTACCGCGTCGGCCACCGTCTGCGACAGGGGCACGCCCCAGGACATGTTGATCACGTCGGCCCCCGACTGGGCCGCGTACACGATCGTGGCGGCGCCGTTCACGATGCTCCCGCTGCCGGACGAATCGAGAAACTTCACCGGGAGGATTCGGGCGTTGTGCGCCACGCCGACCACCCCGAGGCCATTGTTCCCCTGCGCCGCGATCGTGCCCGACACATGGGTGCCGTGGAGGTTGTCGTCGGTCGGGTCGTTATCGCCGCCGTTGAAGTCCCATCCCCGGATGTCGTCCACGTAACCGTTGTGGTCGTTGTCGCGTCCATCGTAGTCGGATGCGTCCACGATGCCGTTGTGGTTCCTGTCCTCACCCGGGTTCACCCGGACGCGGTTCTGGATGTCCGGGTGGGTGAAATCGAGGCCGGTGTCGCTGACCGCGACGATCACCCCCTGGCCGGTCGCCTGCGCCCAGGCGACGTCGGCCTGGATCTTCCTGATGCCCCACAGGTCGGCGTACGGCTGGCTCCATGATCCGGATGAGGCAAAGTAAGGATCGTTCACGTCGACGGTCGCATGGACGATGTAGTTCGGCTCGGCGTACTCGACGTCGGGATCCCTGGCGAGATCGCGCACCGCCTCGAGGACGTTGGCTGTCCCGTCCCCGAGCATGACCCGATAGACGTTTTCGAGGTGCCGCTCCTGTCCCGGCGCCTGGGCCGGGGCTCTTCGCGCCCGGATCGGGTAGCGCCGGTGGACCTCATCGACCGCCAGGAGATTCGGGAAGGCCCTGTCCATGCGCCTCCCCAGGTGACGCGCCATGAGTGCCTGGAGCCCGGCGGCGGCGTCCGGCCCCACCCCCGCTTTCAGCTTGACGATGAGCTCACCCGGGACGAACGGACCCGGGTCGCGGTCGGGCTGCGGCGTCGCCCCATCCACGACACTGCCCGCCAGAGGAACCGTGCCGCGCACCGGCGCGCCGGACAGGAAAGCCAGCCCCGCCACCACCACTCCCGAGATCAACAGCCGCTTGTTCGTGTACATCTCCCCGACCTCCATTTCTCGATTGGACGCTCGCCGGCGTTATTGGAATCGGCGCCGCTTGCACTGTTTGTCGATGGAGGGGACCGGAAGGTTGCATCGTGGAGCGCAAGCGGGGGCTGCTGTCGACATCCCTCAAGGGCAGGCGCTGGAGACCCTTTCCTGGCCGTCGCTGTTCCGCCCCCAGCTTCCGGCACCGCAGGCATTGCGACCGCGGACGATGTAGTACGTGCCGGCGCCCGCCGATGGCACGGAGGTGTCGGTCGTGGTGGGAGTCGTGAGGCTGCATGCGAAAGGTGCCGAGGCGGCGAACCCGGACGCGGCAAGACTCGCTATGTCACCCGCGGCGACGTCGTACAAGGTTCCGGGCCCGGCGGAGGCCGCGAGGCCCGGCCACGAGAGGATCGTTTCACCCGTCGCGCCTGTCACCAGCATCAGCGGGCCGATATCGCCCGGGGGGGCGAACGCGCCGGGATCGGCGAGAGCGCAATCGTGGTTGTTGTCGACACCATCCGAGTCGCCGTCCGCGGGCGGCAGCTGACCGAGATCGTAGGCATAGGCCGAACGTCCGTGCGTGGCGGCGTACAGGCTACGCGTCGGAGCATGAAGTTCGAGATCGAGGATCACCACGTACGGCATGCCTCCGTTCATCGGCGACCAGGAGGCGCCGCCGTCCTCGCTCAGATAGACCCCCGCGTCGTTGCCGAGAAAGAGCCGCCCGCGCCACTCCGGATCCGGAAGGAGAGTGTTGACCGGGAGCTGCGGCAGTGTATCGCTCAGGTACGACCAGGTCGCGCCGAGATTGGCGGTGGCCCGCACGTACGGCAACCGGTCGCCCTGCCGGTAGCCGGTGACCGAGAGGTACGCGACACGCGCATCGAACGGGTCGCCGGCGATGTCGGTCACCCAGTAGGCCGGTCCGGGTGGATTGACCTTGGTCCAGACGGATCCGGCGTCGGCGCTCACCCAGATGTTGCCGTCATCCGTCCCGGCCCACAGGACCCGGGCGTCCGCCGGCGAGACGCTCACCACCGTGATCGTCCCCTGCACGAGGCTCATGGTGTGAGCGGCGCCGCCACGGACGCCACCTGCCTGCGGCCTCGACGGCGTCGTGGCGGGTCCGGTCGCGCCGCCGGTCAGGTCCGGGCTGATGAGAGCCCAGGACAGCGCGCCGTCCAAGGAGCGGTAGATCCGCTGCCAGCCGGTATAGAGCGTCGCCGGGGACGCAGGGTCGAGGGTGATGGGCGTGCTCCAGTTCCTGCGCTCACTCACATCAATGCCGGCCGTGGCAGCGGCGAAGGTGACGCCACCGTCGATCGATCGCTGGATGTCGCCGTACTGGTGCTCGGCATAGACAAGCGTCGGGTTGGTGGGATCGACCTCGCACTGGAGCCCGTCACCGTCGAGGATCATCGTCCAATCGGACAGGCCCCCGGTCTGGGTGCGAATCGTCCCGTTGTCCTGGCTCCCTCCGATTAGGTGCCGCGGTTCGGTCGTTGCGATCGCCAGGTCATAGAACTGGGTGAT